>JBOHBY010001209.1:0-5402 GCA_050698635.1 Spirillospora sp. | reverse complement strand
CCTGTACGACCTGGAGAACAAGGTCCTCGACGACCTCACCGAGGACGCCACGCAGATCGCGGTCGGCGCGTTCTGGCGGCTCGGGCTCGCCGGCGGCCTCGGGCTGCTGGCGATCGTGGCGTCGGCGTTCATCGCCGTCCGGGTCTCGCGGCGGCTGCTGCGCGAGTGCCGGACGCTCGCCGCCGGTGTCGTCGACTTCACGCTCGAACGGCTGCCGCGGCTCGCCGAGGAGGTCCGCGCCGGACGGCCCGCCGAACCCGAGCCCGAACCGGACGTCGACTACCGCATCGACGAGATCCGGCAGATCGCCGAGTCGTTCGACCGGGCCAGGGACGCCGTCCTGGCGGCGGCCGAGGGCGAGGTCGCGGCCCGGCGCGGCATCAGCGAGGTGTTCGTCAACCTCGCCCGCCGCAACCAGGCGCTGCTGCACCGCCAGCTCGGGCTGCTCGACACGATGGAGCGCCGCACCGAGGACCCGTCGGAGCTGTCGGACCTGTTCCGCCTCGACCACCTCGCGACCCGCATGCGGCGGCACGCCGAGGGCCTGGTCATCCTCGGCGGGAAGACCGCTGGGCGCGGGTGGCGCCGTCCCGTCCCGCTGGTGGACGTGGTCCGCGGCGCCGTCGCCGAGGTCGAGGACTACCCGCGCGTCCGGGTGCAGCCGCTGCCGCGGATCGCGGTGCTCGGCTCCGCCGTCGCCGACGTCATCCACCTGCTCGCCGAGGTGGTGGAGAACGCCACGACGTTCTCGCCGCCGCAGTCGCCGGTGCGGGTCGGCGGGCAGCCGGTCGCCAACGGGTTCGCGATCGAGGTCGAGGACCGCGGGCTCGGCATGACCGAGGAGGCGCTGCGCGCCGCCAACGAGCGGCTCGCCAAGCCGCCGGAGTTCGACCCGTCCGACAGCGCCCAGCTCGGGCTGTTCGTCGTGGCGCGGCTCGCGGAGCGGCACGGCATCACGGTCACGCTGCGGCCGTCCCCGTACGGGGGGACGACCGCCGTCGCGCTGATCCCGAGCTCGCTCGTCGTGGAGAACGCCGAGCAGGAACCGGCGGCGCGGCGGCTGACCGGGCCGATGCCGGCGCTGCCGGGCGAGGAGGCGGCCGGGCCGGTGCCCGGCGGTGCCGTCCGGCTGGTCGCCGAGACCAAGACGAAGGTCGAGGTCGAGGCCGAGGTCCGGGCGGAGGCGGAGCCCGTCAGGATCGCCGAGCCCGCGGCCGAGCCGGCGCCCGCGCCGAAGCCGCCGAAGCCGAAGAAGGGCGAGCTGCCCAAGCGGCAGCGGCAGCAGCATCTGGCGCCCCAGCTCAAACGGAGGATCGACGAGCGTCTGGCCGCGCAGGGCCAGCCCCAGTCCCCGCCCTCGGAGCCGAAACCGAAGGCGGTACCGGAACAGGCGGTGCCGCTGTCCGCGCCAGTTCCGGCGGACGAGGCCCCAGACCCTGCCAAGGACGAGGGCGCCGAGCGCTCGCCCGAGGCGATGCGATCGATGCTGTCCGCCATGCAGCGCGGCTGGCAGCGCGGCAGGCAGGACGCGGCCGGCACCGAGGCCGACGGCCCGCGCAAACCAGGCGAGCAGGAGGACGACACCCCATGACACAGGCCCAGCACTCCGGCGCGGAGGTCCCGGGCGGAACCGGCGGCGAGCTGGACTGGCTGCTGGACAGCCTCGTCCAGCGGGTCGCGCCGGTGCAGAACGCGGTCGTCCTGTCGAGCGACGGGCTGCGGATGGCGGCCTCCAGCGGGCTGAACCGCGAGGAGTCCGACCATCTGGCCGCCGTCGCCGCCAGCTTCCAGAGCCTCGCGCGCGGGGCGGGGGAGTCGTTCGGCGGCGGGCCCGTCCGGCAGACGATCGTGGAGATGGAGTCGTCGTTCCTGTTCGTCACCGCCGCCGGGAAGGGCGCGTGCCTGGCCGTGCTGGCCGCCGCCGACGCCGACCTCGGGATCATCGCCTACGAGATGGCGATGCTCGTCGCCCGCGTCGGGCAGCACCTGTCGGCCGACCCGCGGGCCGGGGCCGGGCAGGGCGGAGGATGAGCCATGGCCGATGCCGCCTGGTACGACGACGAGGACGCGGCGGGGCCGGTGGTCCGGCCTTACGCGCTCACCGGAGGACGCACGCACTACGGCGGCGACGAGTTCGACCTCGTCGCCCTGATCGCCACCGTGGCCGTCCCGGAACCCGCCGGCGACCTCGCCGCGCCGCCGCCGGCGTCGCCGGAACATGACATGATCTTGGAGCTTTGCCGCACACCGCTGTCGGTCGCCGAGATAGCGTCGGATCTGGAACTCCCCCTCGGGGTCGTTCGCGTCCTGCTCGGCGATCTTCTCGACCGCTCGCTGATACAGGTCCGGCGACCCGCGCCGGTGGCGCAGTTCCCCAGCGAGCGCGTACTCAAGGAAGTGATCGATGGAATCCGTGCGCTCTGACGCGGACGCCGGGCAGGGCGATTCCGCGCTGACGGTGAAGATCCTTGTGGCCGGCGGTTTCGGCGTCGGCAAGACGACCCTGGTCAGTGCGGTCAGCGAGATCCGCCCGCTGCGCACCGAGGAGGCGCTGACCGAGAAGAGCATCGGGATCGACGACACCAGCGCCGTCGCGGGCAAGACGACCACGACCGTGGCGATGGACTTCGGCCGGATCACCCTGCCGAACGGCCTGGTGCTGTTCGTGTTCGGCACGCCCGGCCAGGACCGGTTCTGGTTCATGTGGGACGAGCTGGCCAAGGGGGCGCTCGGCGCCGTCGTCCTCGTCGACACCCGGCGCCTGGCCGACTGCTTCGCGTCCGTGGACTACTTCGAGCGGCGCGGCGTGCCGTTCATCATCGGCGTGAACCGGTTCGACGGGGCGGGGCGGCACTCGGCCGAGCAGGTCCGCGACGCCCTCGACCTGGCCCCCGACATCCCGGTGATCTCCTGCGACGTGCGTGACCGGGAGGACGCCAAGCAGGTGCTCATCACGCTCGTCGAGCACATCATGCGGACGATGAGCAGCCGCCAGGCGACGATCAGCTACTGACCGACGACCAGCTACTGACCGGCGACGACCGAAGACACCGGCCCCCGTGGTTCCGCCGCGGGGGCCTCGTCGTCGGTCGATCTTTGTCCTCTGAGTGGAAAAAGTTGGGATGATCTAGAAGAAAGGTCTTCTCAGCGCGGCGAAAGCCGGTTACCGTCTCGCCAAGCCCCGCAACCGGTGCCCCCCACACGGGAAGGACGGCGTGATGCGCATGTCGGCTCGTCCGCAGAACGTGCATCAGGCACGCCTGCTGCGGCTCCTGCGCGACGAGGGCCCGCGCTCGCGCGCCGAGCTGGGCGACGTCGTCAGGCTGTCGCGGTCGAAACTGGCCGTGGAACTCGACCGGCTGGTCGAGCTCGGGCTGGTGGAGGGCGCGGGGCTGGCCGCCTCGCGCGGCGGGCGGCGGTCGGGGATCGTCCGGCTGTCGCCGCGGCTGCGGTTCGTCGCCTTCGACATCGGCGCCACCTCGATCGACGTCGCCGTGACCGACGGCCAGCTGGACGTGCTCGGCCACGTCAGCGAGCGCTGCGACGTCCGGCAGGGCGCGACCGTCGTCCTCGAACGGGCCCTGGACCTGCTCGGCAAGCTGCGCGACGAGGGCCTCATCCCGCGCGTGCACGGCACCGGCATCGGCGTCCCCGGGCCGGTCAGCTTCCGCGACGGGATGCCGGTCGTCCCGCCGATCATGCCCGGCTGGGACCGGTTCCCGGTGCGGGACGCGATCGGCCAGGAGCTCGGCTGCCCGGTGCTCGTCGACAACGACGTGAACCTGATGGCGCTCGGCGAACTGCACGCCGGTCTCGCCCGCTCGGTCGACGACTACCTGCTCGTCAAGATCGGCACCGGGATCGGCTGCGGCATCGTCGTGGACGGCGCCATCTACCGCGGCGTGTCCGGCAGCGCGGGCGACATCGGCCACATCCGCGTCGACGACGAGGGACCCATCTGCGCGTGCGGCAACGCGGGCTGCCTGGAGGCGTTCTTCGGCGGCGCGGCGCTCGCCCGGGACGCCGCCGCTGCCGCCGCGTCGGGGGAGTCCCCGCGGCTCGCGGCGCTGCTGGAGACGCACGGGGAGCTCACCGCCGAGCACGTCGGCGAGGCCGCCGCCGCGGGCGACCCGGTCGCCGTCCGGCTCATCCGGGAGGGCGGACGGCATGTCGGGCAGGTCCTCGCCGGGCTCGTCAGCTTCTTCAACCCGGGCCTGGTCATCATCGCGGGCGGCGTCGCCGGGCTCGGCCACGCGCTGCTCGCCGAGATCCGCAGCGTCGTCTACCGCCGGTCCGCGCCGCTCGCGACCGGCAACCTCCCGATCGTGCTGTCCGAGCTCGCCGGCGCCGCCGGCGTGGTCGGCGGCGCCCGCCTCATCAGCGACCACGTCTTCTCCGCCCCTGCCTGAGGAGTCTCGATGGGCTCGTACGACGCCGAACCCGATTCGTTGCTGGTCATGCGGGGGATCGTCAAAGGGTTTCCCGGTGTTCGCGCGCTGGACGGTGTCGACCTCGACGTGCGGGCCGGGGAGGTGCACTGCCTGCTCGGGCAGAACGGCGCCGGGAAGTCGACGCTGATCAAGGTGCTCGCGGGGGCGCACCAGCCGGACGCGGGCGAGATCGTCTTCGCGGGTGAGCCGGTGCGGCTCGCCGGGCCGACCGCCGCGATGCGGGCGGGCATCGCGACGATCTACCAGGAGCTGGACCTGGTCGACGGCCTGTCGGTCGCGGAGAACATCTTCCTCGGGCACGAGAAGTCCGCGTTCGGGTTCACTCGGCGCGGCGACACCGAGCGGGCGGCGCGGGAACTGCTCGGCCGGCTCGGGCACGCCGAGATCCCGCCGCGCCGCGAGGTCGGACGGCTCCCGGCGGCGGGCAAGCAGGTCGTCAGCATGGCCCGCGCGCTGTCGCACGACGCGCGCCTCATCGTGATGGACGAGCCGTCCGCCGCCCTCGCGCACGACGAGGTCGGCAACCTGTTCCGCATCATCCGGGAGCTGACCGGCGCGGGCGTCGCGGTCGTGTACATCTCGCATCGGCTGGAGGAGATCCGCGAGATCGGCGACCGGGTGACCGTCCTCAAGGACGGCCGGGCCGTCGCGGTCGGGCTGCCCGCGCGGACCACGTCCACCGGCGAGATCGTGTCGCTGATGACGGGACGCGACGTCGAGTACGTCTTCCCCGAACGCCCGGGCGAACCGTTCGACGACAAGCCCGAGATCCTGCGCGTCGAGAACCTGACGCTGCCCGGGTCGTTCGAGGACGTGTCGCTGACCGTCCGTGCGGGCGAGATCGTCGGGCTGGCGGGCCTCGTCGGGTCGGGGCGGTCGGAGATCCTGGAGACGGTGTACGGGGCGCGGCGGCCCGCGCGGGGGCGGGTGCTGGTCGGCGGGCGTCCGGTC
>JBOHBY010001208.1:0-18541 GCA_050698635.1 Spirillospora sp. | reverse complement strand
ACCCTAGTCGCTCAGTTAGACACTCAGGGCCCTAGCTCGCTAGGGGAGTTAGGGCCCTGACCAGTGTCGGGGTGGCGGGATTTGAACCCACGACCTCTTCGTCCCGAACGAAGCGCGCTGCCAAGCTGCGCTACACCCCGGTGGTGGCTGCCCGGGAGTCGTACGGTCTCCCGGCGCCTTGTCCACCCTAGCGGATGGCGGGGGGTGGTGCGTCCCTATTTACGGGCGGTGAAGCCGGCCATGGCGCCGTTGGGGGCCAGGTGGACGTCGGTGAGACCGGCGGAGGTCAGCCAGGTGCGGAGGTCGGTGATGGTGCCCGAGGGGCCGAAGATGCCCTGGCGGCGCATGAAGGCGTAGAGGGTGTCGGTGCGGCGGCTTGTGTTGCGGACGAGGGTCGTGCCGCGGAGGGTGCCGCCCGGGCGGAGGACGCGGGCCAGTTCGATGACGGCGGCGGCCGGGTCGGGGAGGCAGTGGAGGCCGTTGTAGGTGACGCAGAGGTCGAAGGTGGAGTCGGGGAAGGGGAGGGCGTAGATGTCGGCCTGGAGGAGGGTCTTCGTTTTGCGGCGGGCCCGGTCGAGCATTGTCCGGGAGAGGTCGACGCCTACGTGGCGGGGGTTGTCGGTGACGGCTATGCCGCCGCCGCAGGGGATGTCGAGGGTGAGGGCGGACGGGTCCTGGGCGGCGATCGCCTGGTGGAGGTGGCGGATGTCGTAGTTCCAGAGGAGCCGGGCCGCGGGGCCGGCGAGGAAGCGGTTCTGGACGACGAAGTCGTACCCGGTGATGGAGAGGCTGCCGGTCTGCCAGCGGGAGGTCATGCGCGGGGGACGAGGGTGAGGAGGGACGCTTCGGGCGGGCAGCAGAAGCGCATGGGCGCCTTGGGTGAAGTGCCCAGGCCTGCGGAAACGTTTAGCCAGGAGCCGCGGTGCTTGTGCAGGCCCTTGACGCGGGCACGGTCGATGCCGCAGTTGGTGGCCAGGGCGCCGTAGAAGGGGACGCAGACCTGGCCGCCGTGGGTGTGGCCGGCGAGGAGGAGGTCGTAGCCGTCGGCGGTGAAGCGGTCGAGGTTGCGGGGTTCGGGCGAGTGCATGACGCCGAGGTGGACGTCCGCCTGCGGGTCGACCGGGCCGGCGATCTTGTCGTAGTGGTCGCGGTTGATGTGGGAGTCGTCGATGCCGCCGAACTCGACGTCCAGCTCGCCGACCTTGAGGCGGCCGATGCGGTTGTTCAGGTCGAGCCAGCCGGCGGCCTGGAGGGACGAACCGAGCTCGCGGTACGGGAGGTCGGGTTCGCGGCGGTGCCGGCCGTAGTCGGACTTGCTCGTCCGCCAGATGTAGCGGAGGGGGTTCTTGAAGATCGGCGAGAAGAGGTCGTTGGAGCCGTAGACGAAGACGCCGGGACGGTCGAGGAGGGGGCCGAGCGCGTCCAGGAAGGGGCCGATCGTGTCGCGGTGCGAGATGGAGTCGCCGGTGTTGACGACGAGGTCGGGTTCGAGGGCGTCCAGCGAACGGACCCAGCGGATGAGGCGGGACCTGCCGGGAGTGAGGTGCGCGTCGGAGATGTGCAGGATCTTCACCGGCGGGCGGCCGGGCGGCAGCACGGGGACGTCGACGCGGCGGAGCCGGAACCAGTTCCGCTCGATCACCGAGGCGTACCCGAAGGTCGCGGCGCCCGCGCCCAGGAGTGCCAGGGGCACGGCGTAGAACTTTCGCACGCCTCCATGGTTCCAGAGAATTGCACCGCGCGGTAATCCTGATGAGGCATCTGGTGTGGTACGGGCATGATGTGGTGCATGACCTTGAAGGAGAAGCTGGAGACCGATCTTTCCGCCGCGATGAAGGCGCGTGACGAGGTCCGTACGCGGACCCTGCGGATGGCGCTGACGGCGGTGAAGAACGAGGAGGTCGCCGGCAAGCGGTCGCGGGAGCTGTCGGACGACGACGTCGTCCGCGTGCTCACCAGGGAGGCGAAGAAGCGGCGCGAGGCGGCGACGGCGTTCGGGGACGCCGGGCGCGAGGAGCAGGCGCAGGCGGAGCGGGACGAGGGCACGGTGCTGGAGGAGTACCTGCCCGCGCAGCTCGCCGACGAGGAGCTGACCGCGCTGGTCGCGGACGCGATCGCCGCGACGGGTGCGGCGGGCCCGCGCGCGATGGGGCAGGTCATGAAGGTCGTGAACCCGAAGGTCGCCGGGCGCGCCGAGGGTGGACGCGTCGCGGCGGAGGTCAAGCGCCAGCTCGCGGAGTGACCCCTAGTTGCTGGGCCAGGAGGGCCAGCCGCCGCCGGGACGGCCGTTGCCTCCGCCGCCGCGGCCCTTGCCGCTGCTCACGTAGAGGATGACCGTGGTGCCGGGCGGAACCTGGCTGCCGGGGGCCGGTGACGTGGACACGACCGTCCCCTTCGGCTGGTTCGAGCGGACCGAGCCCGGCGCCACGCGGGCCTGTAGGTCGGCGGCCTGGAGCTTGGCGGTGGCGGCGGCGACGGTGGAGCCCTTCACCTGCGGGACGCGGGTGCTGTCGCCGAAGTCGCGGGTCGGGGTCCGGAAGCCGGGCGCGGGTTCGCCGGCGAGCGCGCTGCTCATGCTCTGCTGCCAGATGCCGCCGGGGATGCCGGCGCCGAACACGCCGTACACCTTGTACTGCCAGGGGCCGCGGAAGTCCCAGTAGGCGGTGGCGGCGGCGAGGTTCGGGGTGAAACCGGCGAACACGGCGCAGGTGTGCTCCTCACAGGTGCCGGTCTTGCCGGCGGCGGGGCGGCCGATGCCGCGTCCGGCCGCCGTCCCCTTCGTGAGGACGCCCTGAAGGATCGAGTTGACCTTGTCGGCGACGTTGACGTCGAGGGCCTGGTGGCAGTCCTGCTTGGGCAGCTTGATCTGCTTGCCCTCGGGGTCGACGACCTCTGTCACCGAGACCGGCGCGCAGTACCTGCCGCGGGCGGCGAACCCGGCGTAGGCGGCGGCGAGGTGGACCATGTCGATGTCGTTGACGCCGAGGACCTGGGACGGGAGCGGCAGCAGCGGGTTCCCGTTGCCGCGCTTCATGCCGAACTTCTCGGCCATCTTCACCGAGTTGCAGACGCCGACGCGCTTCTCCAGCTCGGCGTAGAACGTGTTGACCGAATGCCAGGTGCCGGTCTTGAGGTTGAAGTTGCCCGCCTCGCTGTCGCCGGCGTTGGACAGCGTCCAGGTGCCGCCGCCGAGCATCCCGTTCTTAACCTCCTTGCCCTGGTACATCCCGGTGTACCGGCAGGGCTGGAAGCCGCCGACGGTCGTCGTCTGCGGTGAGTTGATCGTCGTGCTGACCGGGATACCCTGGTCGATGGCGGCGGCCAGCGTGAAGACCTTGAACGTCGAGCCCGCGGACACGCCGTTGCCGCCGCCGTGCGCCGAGTCGGCCGGCAGGTTGATGGTCGTCTTGCCCTTGCCGGGGCCGAACCGCTTGCTCAGCCCGATCGCCTTGACCTTGCCGGTGCCGGGCTCCACCATCGCCTCGGCGGCGACACGGTTCCCGCCCGGCGGGACGGTCGAGCGGAGCGTCTTGTCGACGGCGCGCTGGTCCTGCATGTCGAGGGTGGTGCGGATCGTGTAGCCGCCCCGGTTGAGCTTGTTGACGACGTTCTGCTGCTGCTTCGGTTCGAGCTGCCAGTACTTGCCGTCCGACAGGATGTTCAGCAGGTCGTACTTCACGTATTCGCAGAAGTACGGCACCGAGCTCGTCTCGCAGCCGCCGACCGGGTCGGTGCGGTTCAGCTCGATCGGCTTGGCGGCCTCCTGGTCGGCCTGGGCCTTGCTGATGTGCCCGAGCTGCGCCATCCGGTAGAGGACGACGTCGCGCCGCTTCCGCGCGTCCTTCGGGTTGCGGATGGGATCGAAGGCCGTCGGGTTCTGCGTGATGCCGGCGAGCAGCGTGGCCTGCCCGAGCGTGAGCTCGGACGCCGGGACGCTGAAATAGCGCTTGGCAGCGGCCTGGACGCCGTACGCGCCCGCGCCGAAGTAGGAGATGTTGAGGTAGCCCTCAAGGATCTGGTCCTTCGACATGCGCTTCTCGATGTCGAGCGCGTAGCGCAGTTCGCGGAGCTTGCGGCCGACGGTGGGCGCCGTGGCCTCCTTGTACTCCTCCGGCGACTTGGCGGCGTCGACCAGGAGGTTCTTGACGTACTGCTGGGTGAGCGTCGAGCCGCCCTGCGTCTGCTCGGACTCCACGTTGGACGCCAGCGCGCGGACCGTGCCCTTCAGGTCGAGGGCGCCGTGCTCGTAGAAGCGGGAGTCCTCGATGTCGATGATGGCCTGCCGCATGACGGGATTGACCTGGTCGAGGCGGACGGACTCGCGGTACTTGTCGAAGAACGTCGCGATCTGCTTGCCGCCGGAGTCGTAGACCACCGTCTTCTCCGACGGCGGCTTCGTCTTCAGCTGGCTGTCCATGTCGTCGAAGTTGTTCGCGGCGTCGCGTGCGGTCAGCCCCGCGCTGCCGACGGCCGGCAGCGCGATGAACGCGACGAGGACGCCGGCGACGATCCCGGCGCCGAGGAGCCTGAGCAGCGTCGAAGCCGCCTTCACCCGATCCGTATTCGCAACGCGCACGGGGTCAAGGGTACGCGGGACGACCAGTGCATTCGGGACAGGGCTCCCGTCCGCGTACCTTCCGGGCCTCGGCAACCGGGGCGTTCGTCCGTTATGCCCTCAAGATGACAACCTGCGCCGTGTCTGGCGCGTCAACGACAGGTAACTAGTCCGTTCCGGTGATATGGCCCTGGTGGGCTATATCGAGAATGGGCCCATCGGGGGCTGTTGAAACGTGCCTCGCTTCCGTAAGTTCTTCCCCACGGCTTTCGTTTGGCGGCCTGACGTCCGCGCCCGTCCGGCCAAGGAGCGCAAATCGACACACAGACCCTAGGGGAGTGGGGCCAAGATGTGGATCACGGATTGGACCGCCCGCGCCGCCTGCCGTAACGCGGATCCGGACGCCCTGTTCGTGCAGGGAGCGGCGCAGAACCGGGCCAAGATGATCTGCCGCGGTTGTCCGGTGCGCACGGAGTGTCTCGCTGATGCCCTCGACAACCGGATCGAATTCGGTGTCTGGGGCGGTATGACCGAGCGCGAGCGCCGTGCCCTGCTACGCCGGCGGCCGGACGTACGATCATGGCGCGACCTGCTGGAGACCGCAAAGGAGGAGTACGAGCGGTCGGTCGACCTGGACGAGCAGGAACTCGTCGCAAGCTGACCCGGTCCGCCGTAAGGCGGTCGTCCAGTTGTTGTAGTGACGGGCTTGGAGCGGCCCGTACGGCCTGTACGGCAGGCGTCCAAGCACCAGCACGGTCGAAATAACACGTTGCGGTAGGCCCGTACCCAGAAGTGGGTGCGGGCCTACCGGTGCGCTCTGCCCGGTGCGCTCTGCCGCCCTCTGTCGCGCGCCGAATGTCGGGCTTTGTTTGGTTCGTTATGATGTCCGGTGATGACTACCGGGATGGCATTGCGCCGCACACGGATTGGTGACCCGGTGCTCTTCTGAGCGCCGTCCGGGCCGATGCGGGCCCGCCAACGGATCGAGGATCTCGCGCCGTCGCGCGGGCTCCGCCTCCCGTCGTGTGTTGATCACAGGCTCGACACATCGACCACGACAGGAGAAAGTCATGCCCACCAAGACTCTGCGGATTCCCACCACCGACGGCCAGGCCGACGCGTTCGCCGCCAGCCCCGACCATGGCGACCGGCACCCGGCGGTGCTGATGTACCCGGACGGTTTCGGCATCCGGCCCGCGCTGCGGGAGATGGCCCTCGAACTGGCCGGGCACGGGTACTACGTGCTGGTCCCCAACGTCTTCTACCGACACGGCCCGGCACCGCTTTTCGAACTGCCCGAGTTCATCGGAGAAGAGGCCAGGGCGGCGCTCATCGGCCAGCTGATGCCCTTGATCGAGGCGCACACCGCCGAACGGACCCTGCGCGACGCCGACGCCTACCTCAGGTTCCTGGCCGTCCAGCCCGAGGTCGGCGCCGGACCGGTCGCGGTGACCGGCTACTGCATAGGCGGCCTCTACGCGATGCGGACCGCCGTCGCCCACCCCGGCCAGGTGGCCGCTCTCGCCGGATTCCACGCCCCGGCGGGCGCCGACGGGACCGGTGGCTTCTCTGGTCTCCGTGCTCAGGTCTACCTCGGTCATGCGGAGACCGACGTGACGCCCGAGGATCTCGGCGAGCTCAACCAGGCGTTGGAGGACGCGGGGGTCGACTACACGTCCGAGATCTATCCCGGGACCGTCCACGGCTTCACGATGTCCGACACCGACGCCTTCGACGCGTCCGCGCTTCAGCGTCACTGGGATGGCCTGCTCCCGCTCCTCGACCGCACGCTGGCAACGACCCACCCGGGGTGAGCCCTCGCCGGGTCGCCTGAGCGGAGTGGGCGTGATGTGGTGGGTTCGGCTGGCCCGGCTCCGGGAGGGGAGTAGTGCCGACATCACCGCAGCCCCCCGCGGTGGCGTTCGCGGGGGCGTCCGGAACGCGTCCGCGCATTGCCGAGGTGGACGTTCTTCGCGGCGTCGCCCTTTTCGGTATCTCGATCGTGAACGTGGTCGGGGTCGGGGTCGGCGGAATGCCCACTGCCCAAGCGGAGGAAGACCCTGGGGCGGCGTACTGGATATACGAGGTTCTCCTCCACCAGAGATTCTTCCCGATCTTCTCGTTCCTGTTCGGCGTGAGTTTCGGGTTGTTCTTGGACGCCGCAAGGGAGAGGACGCGCAATCCACGGCTGGTCATGCTGGCGCGGCTCGGCTTTCTGGTGCCTTTCGGCGGGCTGCATCGGCTGCTCCAGCCTGACGAAGTGCTGCTGAGTTACGCGGTCGTCGGCATTGTCGTGCTGCTGCCCGCCTCGTTTCTCCCAGGACGTTCTGTGCTGGTGCTCGGGGTTGGGGGTGTGGTGGCTGCCGTGCTGGTCACAGGGGGTGGCAGCGTGCTGATTCCGGGGTTGTTTCTGCTTGGCTACGGCGTGCAGCGTTATGGGATAGATAAGGTTCTGGGCCTGGCTTTGAGGTGGGTTTGGGGTGCGTTCGGGGTTGGGTTTTTGTGTGCTGTCGGCCTGAATTGGTGGCAGGTCGGTAGTGGTTCGGAGTCTGGCTCGCGGTTGGCGGTGGTCGCGGGGCTGGTGACCGCGGCGACCTACGTGATCCTGGTCTTGGTGCTGTTGCGTTCGCGTGCTCGGAGCGCGCTGGGAAGAATGGCGCCTGTCGGGAGGATGGCGCTGACCGGTTATGTCGGTGCGACCTTGATGGTGGTGGCGGCCGGGCATTTCATGGATCTGGAGAATGCGCCCGATTATGGGACGGCCATGTCCTTGGGGGCGGGTGTGTTCGTGGTCGAGTTGGTGTTCAGCACTTTGTGGCTGCGTTATGCCCGATACGGGCCCTTGGAGTGGGTGTGGCGGTGTCTGACCTGGTGGAGGCTCGTGCCCAACAGGGCCGCCCAACAGGGCCGCCCAACAGGCGCGCCTAACGGGCGTGCCTAGCAGGCCAGGTCCTGGCCTACCTGGCGTAGGCCGTCCAGGTCGTGGACGTCCTCCGCCTGCGCGGGAACGACCGTGACGGGGACGGTCGGATGGGTGGACGCGAAACTGTCGCGGAGGCGGTGTTCGCGGGCGGCGAGCTGCATGCGGTCGGTGTGCAGGCGGAGCAGCGCGGCGGTCAGCGTGTGCTCGCCGCGTTCTTCCAATGTCTCGGCGGCGGCCTGGCTGCGGGCGGCGGACAGCAGGTCGTTCCGGGAGCCCCTGCCAGTGTGCGTGTCGGCCGTGGCCTCGTGGACGCGGTTGACCACGAGCCCGGCGAGCGGCATCCGTTCCTCCGCGAGACGTTCGACGAAGTAGGACGCCTCGCGCAGCGCGTCCGGCTCCGGCGCGGCGACGACGAGGAACGCGGTGCCTGGCGTCTGCAGGAGCCTGAACGTCTTCTCGGCCCGCTCCCGGAACCCGCCGAACATCGTGTCGAAGGCGGCGACGAACGTCTGCACGTCCCGTAGGAGCTGGACCCCGATGACCTTGTTGATCACGCCGGTGAACATGCCGAACCCCGCGCTGATCACCTTGACGCCGAAGCGGCCGCCGGTCTTGGCGGGGGCGGCGAGGATCTTCATGAAGCGGCCGTCGAGGAAGCGGCCCATCCGCTCGGGCGCGTCCAGGAAGTCGAGGGCGTTCCTGGACGGCGGCGTGTCCACGACGATCAGGTCCCAGGCGCCGGAGCGGTGCAGCTGGCCGAGTTTCTCCATCGCCATGTACTCCTGCGTCCCCGACAGGCTGGACGACAGCGACTGGTAGAACGGGTTGGCGAGGATCTGCTTGGCCCGGTCGGGGTCGGCGTGCGCCTCGACGATCTCGTCGAAGGTGCGCTTCATGTCGAGCATCATGGCGTGCAGTTCGCCGTCGCCGTCGATGTCGATCCTGCGGGGGTTGTTGTCCAGCTCGGACAGGCCCATCGACTGGGCGAGGCGGCGGGCCGGGTCGACGGTGAGGACGACCACGTCCCGCCCCCGTTCGGCCGCGCGGACGCCGAGCGCCGCGGCCGTCGTCGTCTTGCCGACACCGCCCGAGCCGCAGCACACGATGATCTTGGTGCGGGGGTCGTCGAGGAGCGCGTCGACGTCGAGCGCGGGCGGGATCTTGCTGGTGGGGCCCATCGGCTTGCTGGTGGGGCTCATCGGCTTGCTGGTGGGGCTCATCGGTTCGTCTCTTCCGTGCCGCGGTGTGTCATGCGGCGCCCTGGGCGCGGAGGGCGGCGGCGAGGTCGTACAGGCCGGCGAGGTCCATGCCGTCCGACAGCAGCGGGAGCGTGTAGCGGGGGCGGTCGATCGACTCCAGCCGTTCCTTCTCGCGGCGCTGGAGCGCGGTGCGGCGGGCGTGGTCAGCGGCCTCGGCGGCGAGTTCCGCGGCGATGGACTCGGCGTCGTGCTCCAGGCCCGCGGCCTTCACGCCCCGGACGATCTCGTCGGCGTCCAGGGTTCCGGCGGCTGCCGCGTCGAGGTCGTCCTCGGTGAGGACGGGCTGGTGCTCCATGTTGACGACGACACCGCCGATGGGCAGCCCGACCTCGGTGAGGGCGCGGATTCCGTCCATCGTCTCCTGGACGGGCATCTCCTCCAGCAGCGTGACGAAATGTACGGCCGTCTCTGGGCTGCGCAGTACCTTCATCACGGTGTCGGCGTGGTTGCGCACTGGCCCGACCTTGGCCAGGCCGGAGACCTCGTTGTTCACGTTCAGGAACTTGGTGATGCGGCCGGTGGGCGGGGCGTCCATGACGACGGCGTCGTAGATGAACGACCCGTCCTTCCTCTTGCGCCGGACCGACTCGCTCGTCTTGCCGGTGAGGATCACGTCGCGCAGGCCGGGCGCGATGGTCGTCACGAAGTCGACGATGCCGAGCTTGGTCATCGCCTTCCCGGCACGCTTGAGGCTGTAGAACATCTCGAGGTACTCGATGAGCGCCTCTTCGGTGTCGATGGCGAGCGCGTGGACGTCGCCGCCGTCCGGTGCGACGGCGACGCGCCGCTCCCCGTACGGCAGCGGCGGGCAGTCGAACAGCTGGGCGATTCCCTGCCGCCCCTCGACCTCGACGAGCAGGACCTTGCGGCCCCCGGCGGCGAGGGCAAGGGCGAGCGCGGCGGCGACGGTCGTCTTCCCGGTGCCGCCCTTGCCGGTGACCACATGGAGGCGTACGCCGTCCCAGTCGGTGTCTCTCGCGCTCACTCGATCGACCATATCGTTCACTCGGCAAACACTTCGGAGTGCGCCCGGCCCCATGCAAGTGATCCCTGACACGGTTCCAAGATCGTTTGTGCGGGCACTGTCATTCGGCGTGCCCGCGCGGTTAGCTGGGAAACGTGGACCGTCCTCCGTGTGGTTCCCTCCGAGCCGCGCGGGGTTCGGAACCGCCGGGCCCGTGGTGTTTCCCACGGCCCCGCCTACCACGTGAGAAAGGTGCCCGTGATGGAAGCGGTGGCCCTTGTCATCTTGCTGGTCGTCCTCGTCGGTGGGCTGATGGTCCTGGCGTCGGCGATCCGCGTCGTGCAGCAGTACGAGCACGGCATCGTCTTCCGGTTCGGCCAGGTGCAGCGGGGCGGGCAACTGCGTCCCGGCGCCGTCCGCTCGCCCGGCATCACGGCGATCGTGCCGATCGTCGAGCGCATGCAGAAGGTCAGCCGGCAGACGGTCACGATGGGCGTTCCGGGGCAGGACGGCATCACCCAGGACAACGTGAGCGTCCGCGTCGACGCCGTCGTGTACTTCCGGGTGATCGACCCGGTGAAGGCGATCGTGAACGTCCAGAACTACGGCTACGCGGTGTCCCAGGTGGCGCAGACATCGCTGCGGTCGGTGATCGGCCAGGCCGACATGCAGGAGCTCCTCGGCGAGCGCGCGAAGATCAACACCAAGCTGCGGTCGATCATCGACGAGATCACCGAGGGACCGTGGGGCATCCGGATCGAGATGGTCGAGATCAAGGACGTCTCGCTGCCGGAGGGCATGAAGCGGTCGATGGCCAGGCAGGCCGAGGCCGAGCGCGAGCGCCGCGCCCGCATCATCACCGCGGACGGCGAGTTCCAGGCGTCCAAGCGGCTGGCCGCCGCGGCGGAGATCATGTCGCAGGACCCGGCGGCCCTCCAGCTCCGGCTGCTCCAGACCGTCGTGGAGGTCTCCGCGGAGAAGAACAGCACGCTGGTCATGCCGCTGCCGGTCGAGATCCTGCGGTTCTTCGATCGGGCGACGGGCGGCGCCGTCTCGTCGGGCGAGAGCGCGGCCAAGGGCGAGGGCGAGCAGGCCAGGCTCGACCTCGGAGAACGCCTGGCGAGGGCCGAGGAGGAGCTGGCGAAGGCGGCGGAGACGCCGTCCACGCTGGAGCCGGCCGAGGACGTGCCTCCGGTCATCGGGCTGGACGAGCCGAAGCAGCGCTCCGAGCCGGAGGCGGTCCAGCCGCCGTCCGGCGAGCAGCAGCAGGGCATCACCAGCGGCGACACTCAGCCTGACGCCAATCCCCAGGGCGGCGGGGCTAGCGGCGGGGCTGGCTAGAGCCGGGGCATGGTCAGGTTCCGGACGCCGGGTACCGCCGCCGTGGCCAGCGCCGACGTGCCGACCAGGAACGCCGTGACCAGCAGCGGAGCGGACGGCCCCCAGACGGACGCGGCCCAGGGCGCGAGCGCGTAACCGAGAGGCGCGGCGCCCAGGGAGAGCAGCCAGTCGTAGGAGGTCACCCGGGCCAGCGCGTGCCGCGGGACGGTCATCTGGACGACCGTGTGCCAGATCGGGTTGAGGAAGCCCAGCCCGGTGGCCGCCAGCCCGTACGCGCCGATGATCAGCGGTGCCGGTGCGGCGACGGCGAACAGGGCGAGCGGCAGCGCGAAGACGGCCAGTCCGAGGTTCGCGACGAGGACGGGACGGCGCGGCCGGACACGGCTCGCCAGCAGCGCCCCGGCCACGAGCCCCACGGCGCCCACCTGGACGGTCGCGATCCACGTCCCCTCGCCGCCGAGCCGGTCGATCGCGATCGCGGGCCCGAGGGTGAGCAGGACGGCGGACGCGCCGTTCCACATGGCGTGGGCGATGAGGCTCGTCCAGTACCAGTCGCGCGAGCGGACGTGCGCCCAGCCTTCCGCCAGGTCGCGGACGAGCCGTCCGAACGCCCCCGACCCGCCGCCGCCTCCCTCGCCTGGCCGCGCCGGGATCGGGACGTGCCGGACGCGCGTCATCGCCAGGAGCGCGGCGCTGGCGGCGAACGAGGCGGAGTCGAGGACGAACGTCCAGCCGGGTCCGACGGTCAGCACGAACGTCCCGGCGATGGCGGGCCCGACGAGCCGGGTGGCGCCCTCGGCCGTGCTCAGCAGCGAGTTCGCCCTCCGCAACCCGGACGGGTCGACGGTCCCCGCGACCAGCGGCGAGATCGTCGGGGTCTGGAACGCCGAGGCGGTGCCGCCGATCACCTGGGCGACGGCGAGATGCCAGAGCCGCGGCTGCCCGCCGAGGAGCTCGATCCCGGCGAAGAGCTGGGCGCCGCAGCCGGCGAGGTCGGTGACCAGCGCGACGCCCCGCGCGTTGAGACGGTCCGCGACGGCGCCGCCGATCGGCAGCAGGAGCAGGCGCGGCACCATCGCGCAGCCGAGCACCAGGGCCAGCGCGGACGTCGAGCCGGTCGCGCGCAGCACGGCGAGGGCGAGCGCGGCGGGCACGGCGGCGTCGCCGGTCAGGGACAGGACGCGGGCCCCGAACAGCAGCCGGAAGTCACGGCCGTGCGCTGGAGGGGACATGGCGTCGAATCTAGTTCGATAGCGAACTATTCGTCAAAGAATTATATGGGAGCGAGGTACGGAGGAACGGGCTGAGGTGCGCCGATACGATCCGGGGCATGGGCGACACGGCGCGGGACCGGGCGGACGATCATCGGGACCGGGCGGACGATCATGTGGCGCGGTGGACGCCGATCCTGCCCGACCTCGATCCCGACATCGAGGGCGCGGTCACCCGGATGGTCTACTTCGTGGAGCACATCAAGCACGTCCGCGACCGGTCACTGACCGCCTCCGACCTGCAACGGCACGAGTACGACACGCTGCAGGCGCTCGCCGGGCGCCGCGGCGGCGCCGCGCCGTCGCAGCTCGCCGCCGACCTCGGCATGGCCCGCAACTCGATCACCGGACGGCTGGACGCGCTGGAACGCCGCGGGTACGTCCGCCGGACGCCGTCCGCCGCCGACCGGCGCCGGATCGTCGTCGAGCTCACCGACGAGGGGCGCGCCGCCTGGCTGGGCGCGATGGACCGCGTGGGCCACGAGGAGTACCGGCTGCTCGGCGGCCTCAGCGCGGACGAGCGCCGCGTCCTCTCCGACCTCCTGCGCCGCGTCATGATCCGAGCCGAAGACCCCTGATCCCGTGGTGCGCCGGAGCTGGTGGCGCTTTGAACGGGTGGGTTCGGAGCGGGTCCGGGTGGGCCCATCGCTAGTGTGAGGCGCATGAAGAAGTGGGAGTACGCGACCGTTCCGCTGCTGGTCCACGCGACCAAGCAGATTCTCGACAACTGGGGCCAGGACGGGTGGGAGCTCGTCACCGTCCTGCCGGGGCCGAACCCGGAGAACCTCGTGGCCTATTTCAAGCGCGAAGTTCAGTCCTAGAGGAGGGAATGGCGATGAGCACGCCGGAAGAACGGATTGGCGAACTGGGCCTGGAACTGCCGGAGGTCGTCCCGCCGGTCGCGTCCTACGTCCCGACGGCCCGGACGGGGTCACTCGTCTACACGGCCGGGCAGATCCCGCTGGTCAAGGGTGAGCTCGGCATCACCGGGAAGGTCGGCGCCGAGGTCGACGCGGAGGAGGCCGCCCGGCAGGCGCGGATCTGCGCGCTGAACGCGATCGCGGCACTGAAGGCCGAGGTCGGCGAGCTGTCGCGCATCGCGCGGATCGTCAAGGTCGTCGGCTTCGTCGCCAGCGCCCCCGACTTCAGCGGGCAGCCGCAGGTGATCAACGGCGCGAGCGACCTGCTGGTCGAGGTCTTCGGGGACGCGGGCAGGCACGCCCGCAGCGCCGTCGGCGTCGCCGCCCTCCCCCGCGACGTCCCGGTCGAGGTCGAACTGATCGCCGAGATCGCCTAGCCCCAGCCCGAAGCCGCTCGCGGGTGGGGCCGGGCCGCCGAGCCCGGGTTGACGGAATGGCATTCGGTGTGCCCGAATTAGCCGTCATGAGGGTTGCGCGTTCGGCGGGACGACGGTGAACGGATTCAAGCTGCCGGAGCCGTTCCGCGACCGGCTTGAGGACATCAGGGCGGGCCGGATCGAGCCCGTTCCGGCACGTCACTCGGCCACGGTCGTCGTGCTTCGCGATCACGAGCGGCACGGGTTGCAGGTGTTCCTGCTTCGCCGCGTCCGGTCCATGGAGTTCGCGCCCGGCGCGTACGTGTTCCCCGGCGGCGGCGTCGATTCGCGCGACGGGGACACGGACGTGGCGTGGTCGGGCCCGTCGCCGTCCGAGTGGGGGCGGGCCTTCAACGCCGATGAGACGCTGGCCCGCGAGCTGGTGTGCGCGGCCGTCAGGGAGACGTTCGAGGAGACCCTCGTCCTGCTCGCGGGCCCGACGGCCGAGACGGTCGTGGACGACACGCGAGGCGAAGACTGGGAAGCCGACCGGCAGGCCCTACTGAACCGGACGTTGTCGTTCGGCGGGCTGCTCGACCAGCGTGGTCTCGTCCTCCGCTCGGACCTGCTCCGCCCCTGGGCGCACTGGGTCACCCCGAAGGTCGAGCCGAAGCGCTACGACACCCGCTTCTTCGTCGCGGCCATGCCGGAGGGGCAGCGGGCCCGGGACGTCAGCACCGAGGCCGACCGGGTGGCCTGGGTGCCTCCGGCGGAGGCGGCCGAGCGCGTGCGCGACGGCGAGTGGACGATGCTCCCGCCGACGATCGCGACGGTCGCCGAGCTCGCCGAGTTCGAGTCGGTCGCGGACGTGCTGGCCGCGCGCCGCGAGATCGTCGTCCAGGAGCCGGTGGCCGAGATGATCGACGGCGAGGCGTATCTCGTCCTGCCGGAGTCGGTCGCACGCCACTATCGGTGATGGGCGCATGACGGGCGTGATGGGCGCGTGACGGGGTCGCGGCGGCGGGACGCGGTGTCCAAGGCGCTCATGTACCGGCTGGCGGGCACCTCCGCGCTGCGGCATCTCGACCGGCTCGACCGCTTCGGCTGGAACCCGGTCCGTCACCCGGATCGGGCTTCGGGCAGGATGAAGGACATGTCGGAGATCGACGGGATGGGCACCGAGCGGGCGACCTGTGTGCTCGCTCCTAATCCGTCCGTCATGACGCTGGACGGCACCAACACCTGGATCATCGCGGAACCCGGTTCCGACGCGGCCGTCGTCGTCGACCCGGGTCCGAAGGACGGCAGGCACCTCAGGCGCGTGCTGGACGTGGTCGAGGCCCAGGGGCGCCGGGTCGGCCTGGTCCTGCTCACGCACGGCCATCCCGACCACTCGGCAGGTGCCGCGAAGTTCGCGAAGCTGGCCGGAGGCTCGGCCAGGGGCTCGGCCGGCGGGTCGGCCGGCGGCTCGGCTGGCGGGTCGGTGAAGGTGCGGGCGCTCGACCCCAGGCACCGGCTCGGCGACGAGGGGCTCGGCGAGGGCGACGTGGTCACGACGGGCGGCCTGGAGCTGCGGATCATGGAGACGCCGGGCCACAGCGACGACTCGCTCACGTTCTGGCTTCCGGCGGACGGCGCCGTCCTCACCGGTGACACCGTCCTCGGATACGGGACGACCGTCCTGGAGGGCAGCCTGGGCGACTATCTCGGTTCGCTCGACCGGCTCCGCGCGTTCTCCGCCGACGTCGAGGCCGCGACGATCCTGCCGGGTCACGGGCCGAAGCTGGACGATCCGATCGCCGTCCTCGACCACTACATCGACCACCGGCGGGAGCGGCTCGCCCAGGTGGAGGCCGCCGTGGCCGCGGGGGCGCGGACGGCGCGCGAGGTCGTCGAGCGCGTCTACGTCGACGTCGACAGGTCCCTGTGGCACGCGGCCGAGGCGTCCGTCCAGGCCCAGCTCGAATACCTGAACGGCCGCGGCTGATCCGGGCCACCGCCGTCGTGGCGCCCGCCGTCGTGGCGCCCGGCCGACGAGGGTGACCCGTTGGTCACTTGGAGCGCTTGCGGAGGCGTTCGATGTCGAGGATCACGACGGCGCGGGCCTCGATCCGCAGCCAGTTGCGCTGGGCGAAGTCGGCGAGCGCCTTGTTGACCGTCTCGCGGGACGCGCCGACGAGCTGCGCCAGCTCCTCCTGCGTGAGGTCGTGATGCACGTGCAGCCCGGCCTCGGACGGCTGTCCGAACCGTTCGGCCAGGTCGAGCAGCGCCTTGGCGACACGGCCCGGCACGTCGGTGAACACCAGGTCGGCCATCACGTCGTTGGTCTTGCGCAACCGCTGCGCCAAGGCGCGCAGGAGCTGGACGGCCACCTCCGGGTGGCCTGTCAGCCAGGGCCTCAGGTCGTCGTGGCCGAGCCCGGCCAGGCGGCACTCGGTCACCGCGATGGCGCTCGCGGTCCGCGGCCGCGGGTCGAACAGCGACAGCTCGCCGAACATCTCGCTCGGGCCGAGCACGCTCAGCAGGTTCTCCCGGCCGTCCGGCGCCGTCCTGGTCAGCTTGATCTTGCCTTCGAGGACGACGTACAGCCGGTCCCCGGTCTCCCCCTCGTTGAACAGCGTCTGACCGCGTGCGAGGCGCACCTCGGTCACGTTGGCGCGCAGCGCCTTGGCGCCCTGCTCGTCGAGGGCCTCGAAGAGCGGGGCTCTGCTCAGAACGTCCACGTCGCGATCCGTCACGCTTCTCCTCCTCGAACACCGACATGCCTAGTGTGACGTACGTCCCACCGCGTACGTGAAGGCAGGGTCACGGCGCGCCGAAACGCAGGACCTGGCTTTCCGCCCTCCCGGGCCCACCGCGGTCCCGTTCGCCCAGTGTACGGACCATTGGGTGAATGCCATCACACCGGTCTCATCACCTGTTACCGGACGTTCCGGAGGGGTGGCGGCCGTGCCTTAACCTGATCGGATGTCCCAGGCCTCGCCGCGCCGCCTGCCCCGCGGACGGCACGCGCTGTCCCGCGCGGAGGTCGAGCGGGTGCATCGCGACCGCCTCTGCGCGGCCATGGCTTCGGCGATGGCCGAGAAGGGGTACGTGGGTACGTCGGTCGAGGACGTGTTGAAACGGGCCAGGGTGTCCAGGCAGAGCTTCTATGGGCTGTTCTCGTCCAAGCTCGACTGCTTCATGGCCGCGTTCGACCAGGCGATCGACGTCCTTCGCCGTCGGCTGGAAAACGCCGCAGCCGAGGCCGCGGAGGACGGAAACGGCCCAGCGGAACGGTTCGAGCGTGCCTTCACCGCCTATCTGGAGGCGCTGGCGTCCGAACCGGGATACGCGCGCCTTTTCCTTGTGGAGGTGTACGCGGCCGGGCCCGAGGCCATCCGGCGGCGGTCCGAGGTACAGCAGGAGCTGGCGGCGGCTCTGGCGGACATGATGGGCGCGACCGGTGAGCCGGCCCGGTTCGCCTGCCAGATCGTCGTGTCGGCGGTCGGCGCCTTGGTGACGCCGGCGGTCGCCGCGGGTGACATCGCGGCGCTGCGCGCGGTCGGCCCCCCGGTGGTCGAGCACGTCCGCCTCCTCCTCCGCTCCGGCGCTCTGACCACCTGAAACGCGCTGATCAGGGTGTGGTGATACGCACGCGCGGAGACGGGGATCAGTGGTCGGGCTGGACGCGGAGCGTGGCGATCACGGTGGCGAGCATCTCGTAGTGGGCGGCGAGCATGGTCAGCTCGACGCACTGTCCTTCGGACAGGTGGGTGCGGAGCCGCGTCCACGTCTCGTCGTCCAGATCGCGCCGTGAATGGAGCTCGTCGGTGGCGGCGAGGATCGCGCGCTCGCGCGGGGTCCAGCCGGCCGCGTCCGGGCCTTCTTTGAGGCGTTTGACGTCCTGCTCTTGGACGCCCGTACGGCGGCCGATGCGTACGTGGTGGTCGAACTCGTACCGGCAGTCGCGCAGTAGGGAGACGCGGAGGATCACCAGTTCGGTGTCCCTGCGCGGGAGGGTGCCGCCGGGCATGAGTCGTCCCGCGAACCACAGCCAGCCACGGAACAGCCCACGGCGACGGGCCAAGGTAAGGAACAGGTTCGGCGGGCCCGTCCTGGTCGCCAGCCCCGCGACCCGGCAGATGAGCCAGTTCACGACACCCACATCGCGGATCGCGCCCGGCGTGGCACGAGGAGCGGCCGTCACCGGTGAGACTCCGGCTGGGGTGTGGTCAGCTCTACTTGCTCTTTCCGCGCGATTTCGAGCGTCTGCCGCAGCCTTCGCTGGACGACGCGGTCGATGACGGGCTGCGCGACCATCCTGACCGGCAACACCCCACCGACCCACCAGGGCGCGACAACGCGCTTGGAACGGCGGGCGATTCCGCGTTCCAACGCGTCGATTCCGACGTCCAGTGGGGTGACGGCGGAGATGAGGCTACTGGCGCGCCCTGAGTTCACCAGGGCGTTCGCCGCCTCGGTGTCGAAACCTCGCCGTGTCATGTCGGTGTCGAGCTCGGCGAAGTACGCGACGCCTGCCTTGGCCCCCCACGGCCGTAGTTCGGCCCTTAGCGTGTTGCCCAATGCCTCTACGGCCGCCTTGGACGCGCTGTACGCACCCAGCAGAGGCGCGTGGACGGCCGCCGCAAGAGACGCCACCGCCAGCGCATAACCGCGTTCATGGCTGATGTACGGCCCAGCGGCCCGAAGGGTGTTGTGGACGCCTAGCACGTTCACCCGGAGGCTCTGCTCCAGCACAGACGGGTCGCCGCCGATGATCGGCATCTGCGCGGCCACTCCGGCGTTGGCGACGACGACGTCGAGGCCGCCGCCCAGCGCGTCCGCCGCGCCGTCCACGACCTCGGCGACCCTGTCGCGGTCGGTCACGTCGCACGTCCACCAGGGGGCGGCTCCGCAGCCCGCCGCGACGGCGGCGAGGAGGCCCGGCTCCAGCCCGGCGAGCGCCACCC
>JBOHBY010001207.1:0-3793 GCA_050698635.1 Spirillospora sp. | reverse complement strand
TGCGCGTCCGACGGGTGGCTGTCGCTGTCGGCGGGCCAGTCGAGCGTCGGGCCCCGCTCGGACGAAGGCGAATGCGACCCCCTTCCCCCGGTGGCGGGCGACGGCGACGGCGAGGCGCGTGTGGGGCGCTGGGACGAGCTCGTCGAGGCCCAGTCCCGGTCGGAGTTCTCCCCGCGTCCGGGGGAACTCGGTGAGGCGCTCGCCGAACACGAAGGATGCGAGACGGCGATCGGGCCGGGCGCGGCGGTGGCGCTGGCGCGTCCCGACGGGACCGTCGGGCGCTACCGCGCGACCGTGGACGCCGCCGCGCTCCGCTGCCCGGTCACGGTGATCGACGGCGGGCAGGTCGTGGAGTCGGGCTCGGGGCGGCTGGCGTCGCTGGCGCGGATCGACGCGTTCGCGGGCGGTGTGCTCGAACGCCTGGACTCCGGCACGACCGTGCTGGTCCAGGGCGTCACCGAGCCGCCGGGCGGGACGCCGCATCTGGCGGTGAGCATGGTCGCGGGGCCGGTGACGGCGTCGCGTCCCGACCCGGCGCTGCTGACGGTCACCTCGACGCGCTGGGGCGGGGTCGTGCGGCTGCTGGACGTCCCGAGCACCCTGCTCGACGCGGTCGGCGCCCCCGAACCGGCGGAGTTCAGCGGCGCGCCGATTTCTCTCGGCCGCGCGCGTCCCACCAACCCGACCACGACCGTGCATGAGCTGGGGGCCGTCACCACGACCGACCAGACGCTGCGGCGGTGGGCGGGACTGCTCCTGCTGGTCGTGGCGGCGACGCAGTTCGTCCTGTTCGCCGCCGCGATGATCGCGGCGGGCCGGGGCGGGGGGCTGCGGCGTTGGCAGCGGCGCGGGCTCGTCCAAGCCGCGCTCGTACTGTCGGTGCTGCCGGTGTCGGTGTATCTGATGTCGCTGACCCGGTGGTGGCACGCCCCGTTCAAGGACGAGGCGCTGTGGGGCGCCCTCACCCTCACCCTCGCGGTCGCGGCGATGCCGGTGTGGCTGCTGCCCGCGCGTCCGCTGTGGCGGGCGCCGCTGGCCGTCAGCCTGCTGACGTTCAGCGTGCTGGTCGTCGACGCGGCGACCGGCACGCTGCTGCACCGCGCCAGCCCGTTCGGCCCGTCCGCGCTGTACGGCGGCCGGTACTACGGGTTCGGCAACTCCACCTTCGCCGTGTTCTCCGTCGCGGCGCTCGTGCTGGCGGGAGCGGCCGCGGCCGAGCTGACAGCCCGCGGACGGCGGCGCGCCGCGACCACGGCGGTGGTGGTGATCGGCGCCGTGGCCGTCGGCGTCGACACGTGGCCGTCCTGGGGCGCGGACGTCGGCGGCGGCCTCGCCCTGATCCCGGGAGTCGCGGTTCTGGCGTTCGCGGTCGCGGGGGTGCGGCTGACGGCGGTGCGGCTGCTGGCCGTCGGGTCGGTGGCGGTGGCGGCAGTCGCGGCCGTCGCGGTGGCGGACTGGCTGCGTCCCGCCGCCTCGCGCACGCACGCGGGACGGTTCGTCCAGGACGTCCTGGAAGGCGAGGCGTGGCAGCTGATCCAGCGCAAGGCCGGATACGCGCTCGGTTCCCTGGCGGGCGGGCCGCTGGCGTGGGGCACCGCGCTCGTCCTCGTCGCGCTGGTCGTGACGCTGGCGTGGCCGGAAAGGTTCTCGCCCGGCTACCTCGACGCGGCCCTGCGGGCCTGGCCGACGCTGCGCCCCACGCTCGCCGCGATTCTGACGACCTGCGCGATCGGCGCGGTCGTCAACGACTACGGCATCCGGCTCGTCACCTTCGGACTGATCACCCTGCTGCCGCTCGTGGCGCTCACCTGCGCCCGCGCGCCCCGGCCCGACGACGTCACTCGCAGAAAGCCGTCTTCAGGGCCTCCCCAAGATCCTTCTCCTGCGCGTCGGTTCCGCCGGGTTTGAGATTGACCATGACGGTGGCCCGACGGCCGTCGCGCGTGGCGCCGCTGCGCGTGGAGAAGCCGATCATGTCCCCCGCGTGCCCCCACACCTCGCCGCCGCAGGTCACCGGGACCCGCTCCAGGCCGAGGCCGTACTTCCTGCCGGAATCGGTGGTGTAGGTGGTCATCATCTCGCGGAGCTCGGCCCGGTTGAGCAGCCGTCCGCCGACGAGCGCGGCGAAGAAGCGGTTCACGTCGGACGCCGTCGACACCATGTTCCCGCTCGCCACGGCGACCGAGGGGTTGAGCGCCGTGACGTCGAGCGGCGGCCCGTCCGGGTCGGGCCGGACGTAACCGCGCGGGTGCGGCGACGGCAGGAACGCGGAGTCGCCCGGAACGTAGGTGTGCCGCAGCCGCAGCGGCTTCAGGACGCGCCGCTTGATCTCCTCGTCGTACGGCCGCCCGGTGACCTTCTCGATCAGCATCGAGGCGAGCAGGTAGCCGGTGTTGGAGTACTTCCAGCCCTTGCCCGGCTTGAACAACGGCGGCTCCTTCAGGGCCAGTGCCAGCAGGTCGCGCCGGTCGTAGTGGGCCAGCGGATTCTCGATGATCTTCTGCATGGACAGCAGGCCCAGATAGTCCGGCAGGCCGCTGGTGTGCTGGAGCAGATGCCGGACGGTGATCTTCCCGCTGACCAGGCCGGGCAGGTAGCGGTCGACGGGCGCGTCCAGGTCGATCTCGCCCTCGCCGACGAGCTGGAGCACGACGGTCGCGACGAACGGCTTGGTGATGCTCCCGACCCGCCAGTACGCGTCCTTCGGAATGGGCGCGCCGGTGCGGAGGTCCCCGGTGCCGCTCCGGATCACCGTCCTGCCGCGCCGGTCCTGGACCTGCGCCATCGCGCCGGGCGCCCCGTCCTGCGTGGTGAGCTGCTTGATCAGCCGCTCCAGGCGCGGACGGTCCTCGTCCACGGTCGTGGATGCCGACGCGGACGCGGGCAGCGCGGTGGTGCCCGCGGCCGTCAGGCCGACCAGGCCGGCCAACGCGATCGCCTTGCGGAACATTGCCTCTCCCTCCGATCAGGTGATCATCACGGTAGGAGGGGCCGGATCGGATCAGCGTCCCCCGCGGGTATCGGATGGACACTCGCCAATCGGTACTACATCAGGTCGACCGCCTGAAAAGGAGAACGGCGAGCGGCGCGAACACGGCCACGATTCCCGCCGACCAAGCGAGCGACAGGACGACCCAGTAGCCCGTCGTGTGCCCGAGACCCGCCAGCGCGGGATCGCCCAACGCGAGTGAACGCACGGCGTTCACCATGACCGTGACGGGCTGATGTTCGGCCACCGGTTGCATCCAGCCCGGCAACGTGTCCACGGGCACGTAGGCGCTCGACACGAAGACCAGCGGATAGATGGCCATCGACATGCCCTGGGCACTCTGCGCGTTGGCGGACACCAGGCCCATGCAGATGAGCACCCACAGGAACGCGAACCCGCACACCAGGCACAGCGCGAACGCGGCCAGCGCTTCCGCGACACTGCCGTGCAACCGGAAGCCGACACCGAAGCCGAGGGCGACGGTGACGGCGGTCCCCCAGGCCACGATCAGCAGATCGCCCAGCGCCCGCCCGGCGAGCACGGCGATCCGCGGCACGGGCAGGGACCGGAGCCGGTCGAAGAAGCCCTGCTCACCGTCCTCGGCGACACCGACGGCGGTGCCCGCTCCCGTGATGAGCACGCTGGTCAGGACCATGCCGGGAATCAGGAAGTCGACGTAGGGGACCGTCCCGAGGTCGATGGCCCCGCCGAAGATGTAGCGGAACAGCACGATGAAGATCGCGCCCGCCACCAGGCTCGTCATCAGCAGCTGGGGTGAGCGCATGTACTTGCGCAGGGTGCGCG
>JBOHBY010001206.1:0-6141 GCA_050698635.1 Spirillospora sp. | reverse complement strand
CCACCCTTCTGCGCCAGCCCGGTCATGTCGAGCACCGCAGCGCCCTTGCCCTCGAGATGTGCCGCCATGCCGAGCAGCGCGCCGATCGTCACCACGCCGGTGCCGCCGACCCCGCCGACCACGATGCCGTAGCCTCCGGCGAGGTCGGGCAGGGCGGGCTCCGGCAGCGGTGCCTGATCGTCGTCGTCGACCGGCGGCCTGCCCTTCCTGAGGGCTCCTTTGACGGTCACGAAGCTCGGGCAGAAGCCGTTCAGGCACGAGTAGTCCTTGTTGCAGGACGATTGGTCGATCTGGCGCTTGCGGCCGAGCTCGGTCTCGACCGGCACGATCGCGGCGCAGTTCGAGGCGACGCCGCAGTCGCCGCAGCCCTCGCACACCGCCTCGTTGATCAGCACGCGGGTCCGCGGGTCGGGGACGAGCCCGCGCTTGCGCTTGCGCCGCGTCTCCGCCGCGCACGCCTGGTCGTACAGCAGCACGGTCACGCCGGGCACCTCGCGCAGCTCCCGCTGGACGGCGTCGAGGTCGTCGCGATGCCGGACACGCACGCCCGGAGCCCACCGCGTCCCCCGGGCGTACCGCGACGGGTCGTCCGCGACCACGACGATCTTCGCGACGCCCTCGGCGTGCAGCATCCGGGTGATCGCGGCCGGGTCGGATCCGCCGTCGGCGTCCTGCCCGCCCGTCATCGCCACGGCCGCGTTGTAGAGGAGCTTGAAGGTGATGTTGGTGTCGGCGGCGATGGCCTGCCTGATCGCGAGGCTTCCCGAGTGGAAGAACGTCCCGTCGCCGAGGTTCTGGAACATGTGCGGGGTGTCGCTGAACGGCGCCGCCCCGACCCACATCACGCCCTCGCCGCCCATCTGAGTCGTGCCGATGCTGCGGTCGGTGAACACGGTCATGACGTGGCAGCCGATGCCGCTCGCCGCGATCGACCCGTCCGGGATGACCGTCGACCGGTTGTGCGGGCAGCCCGAGCAGAAGAAGGGCGTCCGCGCGGTCCCGAGCAGGTTCACGACCGGCTTCCTGGGACGCAGCACCGGATCGCGCAGGTCGACATGCTCCTCTCCGACCCGATCGGCGAGGAACCGGGCCAGGGTCTTGGCGATCCTGTCGGCGTCGAGCCCGCCGTCCATCGGAACGAGCCCGGCCCCGTCCGGCCCGCGCTTGCCATGGACAGCGGGACGGCGCCCCTCCACCTCGTACAGGACGTCCCTGATCTGCGTCTCGACGAACGCGCGCTTCTCCTCCACCACGACGATCTCGCGGAGCCCGCGCGCGAACTCCCGCACCTTCGCGCCGTCCAGCGGATAGATCATCGCCAGCCGCAGCAGCCGAACACCCCGCCGCGCCAGCGCCGCCTCGTCCAGCCCCAGCCGGTCGAGCGCCTCCCGCAGCTCCAGGTACGTCCGCCCACCGGCGACAAGCCCGACGGTCGCGTCTTCGGCGGCCGCCGCGCCCTCGATCCGATCCAGCCCGTTGGCCGCGACATAGGCCGTCGCCGCCCGCAGCCGCCCCTCCAGAACCTCCGCTTCCAGCGAGGTCGTGTCCTTGAGATCGACGCCCGGCCTGCGCGTCGGCCTCCACCTCCGCCCGCGCCACTCGAACTCGGGGATCACCGGATCGGGCACCGGCTCCACGTCCACGGTCTCGTGCGAGTCGGCGACATCGGTCACGACCTTGAAGCCCGTCCAGGCGCCGCTGAACCGCGACATCTCGAACCCGTGCCGTCCCAGCCGCAGCAGGTCGCCGACCGACGCGGGCACGAGCACCGGCATGAACGCCTCCGCCAGCGCGCCCTCCGTCGCCGACGGCAGCGTCGACGACTTGGCGGACGGATCATCGCCCACCACCGCGAGCACCCCGCCCCGCTCGGACGTCCCGAGCCAGTTCGCGTGCTTGAACGCGTCCAGCGACCGGTCGACCCCCGGCGCTTTCCCGTACCAGAGCCCGAAAACACCCTCGTACCGAGGCCCCGGCAGATGCTCCACGAGCTGCGACCCATAAACAGCGGTCGCCGCCAGCTCTTCGTTCACCCCCGGCACGAACCGGATGTCGCTGCTTTCAAGCAGCCGCGCGTCCCGCATCAGCTGCTGGTCGAACCCGCCCAGCGGCGACCCCCGGTACCCGGACACGAACCCGGCGGTCTTCCACCCCCGCAGCGCGTCCGCGCGCCGCTGGTCGAGCAGCAGCCGGACGAGCGCGTGGACGCCGCCGATCGCGATCCGACCCCGCTCCAGTTCCAGCCGGTCACGCAACGCAGAAACGGTGGTGGTCATGCATGCATTCAGCCGCCCCGCTGAGCGGTGTGCAAGATGGAGGAACAAGAATTAAGCAGATTGCTCAAAGCTGTATCGAACCACCTGCCGGAGCTGAGCATTGTGACCCGCACCACCCTTCTCGACCTGCGGATACTGCGCCGCCTGGTCGAACAGCCCCGCATCGGCGTCACCGAACTGGCCGCCAAGCTGGGCATCGCCCGCAACACCGCCCACGCCCGCGTCGAAAGACTCGAACGCGACGGCGTCATCGGGCACCGGGGCCGGGAGGTCGACCTCGGCGCCATCGGCTTCGAACTGACGGCGTTCGTCACCCTCGAAGTCGCCCAGGGCCGCCTCCGCGAGGCCGCCACCGCGCTCTCGGCGATCCCGCGCGTCCTGGAGGTCCTCGGCATCACCGGACAGGGCGACCTGCTGGTCCGCGCGGTCGCCCCGAACGGCAAACAGCTCCACGAGGTGATCGACGCGATCCTGGCCTGCCCCGGCGTCCGGCGCAGCATCACCTCGATCGTCCTGACCCACCAGGTCCCGTTCCGCATCGGCCCCCTCCTTGAGGACGAGGAGAAACGCGCCCGCGAAGCCCGGAAACCGGCCCGCGGCTGACCGCTCGATAACATCGGCGCGGAACGGAAGGCCGAAAAGGGCGAAGGGGCGCCGCGATGCCGATCGAAAGCGACCATCGCGGCTCCGATTCGCCGTACATCGCGCGCGTGTGGCGCGGACGTACCAGCGGGCAGGAGAGCCTGACCTCCGTCGCGACCTCGAACTGGGAGCTCGTCTTCTGGGAGTTCGAGGGCACCGCGCACGCCGCCCTCCGGGGGCCGGAGACGACCGTGTCGACCGCGCGGATCGACGGCGACTCCGAGGCGTTCGGGATCACGTTCGCGCACGGGACGTCGATGCCGCACCTGCCCATCGCCCGGCTCGTCGACGCCGAACTGGAGAGCCCGTACGCCGACGGGCGCAGGTTCGCACTGCGGGGCGAGGAGTGGGAGATCCCCGGCTTCGAGAGCGCGGAGGATTTCGTGGACGGGCTCGTGCGCGCGGGCGTGCTCACGCGGGACCCGCTCGTCGACGAGGTCGTGTGGGGCGGCATCGCCAAGGTCGGGGCCCGTTCCGTGCAGCGGCGCGTCGTCACCGCGACGGGCCTGACCCAGGGCGGGATCCGGCAGATCGACCGCGCCCGGCACGCCGCCGTGCTCCTCGGGGAGGGCGCGCGGCCCCTCGATGTCGTCCACCGGCTCGGCTACTTCGACCAGCCGCATCTGGCGCGGTCGCTGCGGCGGTTCATCGGCCGTACGGCGACACAACTGCGGCGCGCCGACGCCGACGACGGGCCCTTGTCGCTCCTGTACAAGATCGAGGACGACACACGCTTCTAGGGTTGGCGCCACCTGCGTTGATCACAGCGCGGCACCGACCCCTTGAGAGAGGTGTGACCCGATGTCCCAGGGCACCGTCACCTCGGCCGACGGCACCGCCATCGCCTACACCGCGTGGGGCGGCGGCGCCCCGATCGTCCTCGTCGACGGCGCGACCGCCCACCGCGCCACGACCCCCGAAGACGCCCAGACCGCCGAACTGCTCGCAGCCGAGTTCCAGGTGATCAGCTACGACCGCCGGGGACGTGGCGAGAGCGGAGACACCGCCCCCTACGCGGTCGAGCGCGAGATCGAGGATCTCGCCGCGATCATCGAGCAGGTCGGCGGCGGCGGTCCGGCAACGGTGTTCGGCTGGTCGTCCGGGGCGCTTCTCGCACTCCACGCGGCGCAGGCCGGCGCCCCCGTCGCGCGCCTGGTCCTGTGGGAGCCGCCGGTCGTCGTCGGCGACGTCCGCCCTCCGCTTCCCTCCGACTATGTCGAGCGGCTGGACGCGGCCGTCGCCGAAGGCCGTCCCGGCGACGCCGTGGCACTGTTCATGACCGCCACCGCGGGAGTGCCCGAGGACGCCGTCGCCGAAATGCGCCAGAGCGACTTCTGGCCGGGCCTCGAAGCGATCGCGCCGACGATCGCCTACGACGGACGAATCGTCGGAGACACCATGTCCGGCAGGCCACTCCGCACCGAACTATGGGACAGGGTCAGCGTGCCCGTACTCGTGCTCCACGGCGACGGCACATGGCCCGCCCTCACCGCAGGCGCGAAAGCCGTGGCCGCCCACCTGCCGACCGCCACCTTGAGGGCGGTCCCGGGCGAGAACCACAGCACAACTGCGGACGTCCTCGCCCCCGTACTACGCGAATTCATCCAGGGAGCCTGACATGGGAAAGATCGTCGTGACCGAGTTCATCTCCATGGACGGCGTCACCGAGGCACCCGGCGGCGAGGAGTTCAAATATCCGAACTGGAGCTTCGAATTCGACCGCGGCCCGGACGGCGAACAGTTCAAAACCGACGAGGCGCTCGCCGCCACGGCGCTCCTGCTGGGCCGCGCTACCTACGAGGGTTTCGCCTCCGCGTGGCCGCAATACAAGGGCGAACTCGCCGACAAGTACAACGGCATGCCGAAATACGTCGTCTCCGGAACGCTCACCGACCCCGAATGGCGGAACACAACAGTGCTCTCGGGTGACCTCACCGAAGAGGTCACCCGACTGAAACAGGACATCGACGGTGAGATCTCCGTGCCCGGCAGCATCCGGCTCGTCCAGGGCCTGCTCGCACGCGATCTGGTCGACGAGATCCACCTCATGTGGTTCCCCGTGATCCTCGGCCACGGCCGCAAGCTGTGGACGGAGACACCCGACAAGAGCGCATGGGCACTGACCGAAACGAAAACGTTCGGCGACGGCGTCCTGGTCACCACCCACCAACGCACCCGCTGACCATCCCGCTCAGGCTCAGGCTCAGGCCCGGCAGCCCGCACCCTGACAAACGGAAAGGGCCCGCATACGAGCATCAAGCTTCTCGACCAGCCGCGCGTAATGCTCCCGTCCCTCCACCGTGGCGAGGAGATTACGCAACTGATACGGATCCGTCTTCAGGTCGTAGAGCTCGTACTCATGCGGCCGATCGTCAACGGCATACCAACGCACATACAGATAGCGCCCAGTACGCACACCCAAGAAGCTGGGCAGGTCAAACCCCTGATCGGCCATCCGCCGCCCCACCGGACCAGGCGGCCTTTCCTGGGCAATCCCCAAACCAGGCGTACCGACGTACTGGACGAGAAAGTCCGTCCGCCACTCCTTCGGAGGGGGCGCTGCCCTGGTCAGCAGGGGCCGGAGCGACCGTCCGTCCATGTCGTCGGGCACGGGCCGTCCCGCCAGGTCAAGGAACGTGGGAGCGAAGTCGATATTCAACACAGTCCGCCGCTCGACACCCCTCCGAACACCAGGCCCGGCAACGGCCATCGGAACCCGAATGGATTCCTCATAGGGCGCCATCTTGTCAGTAAGCCGGTGGGCGCCAAGGTTGTAACCGTTGTCGGACACGAACACCAGATAGGTATTGTCCAGCTGCCCAGTCGCCCGCAATGCGCCGATGACATCGCTGACCATGTCGTCGAAGGCCAGCAGCGTCCCCATGCGATCGCGGTAATCCGGGTCATTAAGCTCGTCGACCGCCTCGGACCGTTCCTCCGCAGACTTACGCAGCCAGGCAGGCTTGTCAGAGACATCGCGCTCCTGGAAGTTGGGCCGCTGGGGTGCTCGCGCATTCGCCCAGGGATGGTCACGGTAACGGCTCGGCGGCTTGAGCCCCAGATGCGGCGCGGTAGGTGATGCGTACAGCATGAACGGCTCACCCGACGCCGCCGACCGCCTGATGAACTCCACCGACTTCCGGGCCACGACGTCCGTGGAATAGTCGGAATCCTTGGCCCCGTACTGGACGAGCGTGCCGTTCTCGTTCAGCGTGTAGTTGAA
>JBOHBY010001205.1:0-1946 GCA_050698635.1 Spirillospora sp. | reverse complement strand
GTCCACGCCCGTCCCGGCCAGGCCGTCCCGCGCGGCCAGCCAGTACGCGGCGCGCAGCAGCTCCTGCGGCGGGTCGGGCGCCCGCACGCCCGCGTCCACCGCGGCCGACGACATCTGCACCAGCGCCCGGATCAGCGCGGCGAACACGGCCGCGTCCGCGGCGGTCGGGGCGACGTCGCCGAGCCGGATCTCCACGGTCGGCAGCCGCGCCGACGGCCGTACGTCCCAGAAGATCGTCCCGGTGTCCATCAGGGCGCCGCAGCCGAGCAGCGTCGCGACGAGCTCCTCGTAGTGGGCGGACGAGTCGAAGTACGGCGGCGGCCCCGCGACCGGCCACCGCGCCCACGCCATCACCCGCCAGCAGGCGTGGCCGGTGTCGCGCCCCGCCCAGTACGGCGAGTTCGCCGCCAGCGCCAGCAGCGTCGGCAGCCACGGCCGCAGATGGTTGCTGACCTGGACGGCGCGCTCCCGGTCGGGCATCTCGACGTGGACGTGGCAGGAGCAGATGCTCTGCTCGTCGTCCAGGCCCCGGTAGGTGGCGCGGCTCTCGGCGTAGCGGGCGCCGGGGCTGATCGGCGCGGGGAACAGCTCGCCGAGCACGGGCGTCCCGGTCGCGGCGAGCCGGACGCCCTCGGCCGCCGCCGCGGACGCCATCGCCGCCCGCATGGCGCGGATCTGCTCGGAGAGCTTGTCGAGATCGTCGCACGGCGCCGTCTTGGCCTCGGCGAGGAAGTCGACCAGTTCGGTGGAGGCGCGCTCGCCCAGCACCGACGCGGCCCGCCGCACGACGGCCGCCGCACGCGGGACGACCTCCCGGGACACGGGATCGACGACGAAGTACTCTTCCTCGATTCCGAATCGCAGGGCCATCCCACCACCTCTGGCTAGGGGGCGAAGCAGGCGACCGCTTTCCCCTTGACCGTACGTGGCCACCGGGATCCTCGCATCTGCCGGACGGTCCGAAACCGCCCCGCGCGACCGGCCATGATCGGCCCGGCGCCGTCGGACGACGCCTCAGACGACGCCTCAGACGACGCCGAAGAAGTACAGCGACAGGGCGGTGAAGTGCGTGACCACGACGATGCCGACGCTGACGAAGAACAGCATCCTGGCGGGGGCGTGCGGGAAGACCTTCCCCGGCTTGAGCGGCCCGAGCTCGCGCTGCCGGGCGGCGATCCGCTCCTCCAGCGGGGGACGGCCGAACATCGCTACTGGCGCGGGTCGTCGACGACGACGTCGGTCATGATGTCGACGGCGAGCGCGATGATCCCGCCGATCACGGTCACCGCGGCGCCCGCCCCGAACACGATCCAGTCGGGTCCCATGACGAGGCCCACGCCGCCGACGATGAAACCGACGAAGATGATGGTCACCGCGACCCAGGACTTCGGGCGCCCGGCGTGGCTGCCAGTCGACATGCGTTTCCTCTGCAAGGTTCCGGTTGGGGGCTGCGTTCGGGCTACTCGAGGCTACTTCGAGGCTGTAAGGCCGAACTCTAGCAACGCCCCTCGCCATAGGGGCTTCCGGGGTAAGTCCTAGGGGTGGTGGCCGGGACCCCGATTCAGCGTCGCGCAAGCCCGCTCGCCTACGATCCAGGGCATGACGGTGCCGTCTGAGGAACTCGAACTCGCCGCCGCCTTCCCGCCGGCCGGGCGCGACCGGTGGCGGGAGCTGGTGAAGGGGGTCCTGCGCAAGTCCGGCGCGGCGGCCGAGGACACCCCGCTCGACGAGATCGAGGCGCTGCTGACCCGCGAGTCCTACGACGGAGTTCCGATCGCCGCGCTCTACACCCGCGACGACGCCCCGCCTGGACGTCCCGGGCTGGCCCCGTACGTCCGGGAGGTGCGGCCTGGCGGCGAGGGCGTCGCGGGCTGGGACGTCCGGCAGCTCCACGCGCACCCTGACCCGGCGGTCACCCGCGAGGCGATCCTCGCGGACCTGGAGAA
>JBOHBY010001204.1:0-12251 GCA_050698635.1 Spirillospora sp. | reverse complement strand
CCTTCGGACTTGGCGCCGAGCCAACCTCCACCCGGCACGAGGCGTCTACCTCAGCAATCGAAGTCGATAGCGCAATGGAGGTTCACGATGCGCGCGTTTATCGGGGGCATTTTGACGCTCGTCCTGTCGGGCGTCCTGATCGGGGTGCTCGGCACGTCCGCGTCGGCCGCGTGCGAGACGCCGTGGGGTTCGCTGCGGAAGGGCACGCTGGGCGACTACTCGGAGGGGCCGCTGGAGCGGGTCCGCACCGGCCGTCAGGCCTGCTACGACCGGCTGGTCGTCGAGGTGGCCGGATCGGGCTTCGGCTACCGCGCCGAGTACGTCGACCAGGTGGTCCAGGAGGGTTCTGGCAAGCCGGTTCCGCTGCGCGGCGGCGCCAAGCTGCGGGTCATCGTCCAGGCGGCGGCCGCCACGGGGTTCCCGGCCACCTCGCCCGAGCTGGCCGATGTCGCCGGCTACACCACGTTCCGGCAGGTGGCCGGGGCGGGCTCCTTCGAGAGCCAGACGACGATCGGAGTCGGCGTGCGGGCACGCCTGCCGTTCCGGGTCCTCTCACTCCCACGCGACGGCGGCGGCACGCGCCTCGTCGTCGACGTGGCCCACGCCTGGTAGCGGTGTCAGTCGCCGGCCTGGTCAGTCGCCTGCCTGGGCGGCGAAGGGGCGGGGCAGGTCGCTGACCAGGCGGCGGTGGACGCCGTCGATGAGCCGTAGCAGATCCGGGCAGTAGACCGACGGGTTCAGGAAGCCGGTGCCGGGACGGTAGCGGTGGGCGTAGAGGCCTCCGCCGCAGACCTTCGCCCACCTGCAGTCCCGGCACCGCTGGCTCAGCCCCTCAACACCGAGCTGGCGGACGGCCGCCGTCGGCATGGCCAGCACCCGGTCGAACGAGTCGCGGGAGACGTGCAGGCCGGTCGCCGGGGCCTGCGCGGACACCGACTTCAGTAGGTCGGAGTGCTCGATGGTGCCGTCGGTCTCCACGACGGCGACGCCGATGGGCGCGAGGCCCAGCAGCTCACTGGACGCACGGCCGCCCAGGAGGAGTTGCAGGATCTCGCTGAAGATCCGCACCTCGGTGCCGGTGCCCCGGTCGCCGTACCACCGGTCGAAGATCGGCAGCAACCAGTCCGCGTACGGGGTGCTGTCCGGGTCGTCCGGGTCGCGGTGCGGGGGAGGGGTGCGCCAGTTGCCATGGGGCAGCAGGAAGTCCATCCGGGGCGGGGCGAAGCGGAGAAGGGCCTCGTAGGTCTTCACCGGGTCGTTGCGGATGTCGATCGTGCACAGCAGACCGGTGAACATCCAGCGATAGCGCGGCGACGTCAGCCGATAGAGGCCCGCGGCGACGCGCTCGTGGCTGCCCTGGCCGTCGGCTCGGCGCCGGTGGCGGTCATGGGCGGCGGCGTCCCCGTCCAGGCTGACGCCGATCCGGACCTCCAGTTCGGCCAGGGCGCGTAGCCGGGCCTCGTCCAGCCGCGTCCCGTTGGTCTGCACGGTGACCCGCACGTGCGCCCCGCCCGCCGCCCGTCGCGCGGCCCGGACCGCGTACTCGATCAGGTCGATGTCGGCGAGCAGCGGCTCCCCGCCGTGCAGCACCAGCCGAACGGCGTCCAGGCCGTGCTCGCGCACGTGCTCCCCGATCCGGGCGACGGCGGCGTCCACGATCGGGCCGGGCATCTGCCGGGGACGGTGCCGCCAGCCCGAATCGGCCATCTCGTACATGTAGCAGTAGTCGCAGGCCAGGTCGCAGCGGCTGTGGATCTTCAGGACGAACTCGCGGAACGGACTCGGCCGCCAGCCCGACGCCAGCAGAGCGGGCACGTTCAGGGTCGCCGGCCACTCGTCCTCTTGAGAATTCATCGGAGGGTCTCCGCCGCGCGCTGGGGGAGGGAACCGTTGGCGAGCGTCCACGCGGACCGGTGGTCGTCCAGAAGCCGGGCCGCCGCCTGGCAAGCCGCGTGCGGCACCCCCGCGCGGGACCACAGCGCCAGCGTGTCGGACATTCCCTGGACGAAGCGCGCGCCGAGCGGAGGCAGCACGGGCTCGGCCAGCAACTGGTCGAGCCCGATGCGCACGGCCGCGCGCCACCGCGCGAACTCGACCTGCGCCTCGAACGCACCCAGGCCGCACTCAAGGTGGCGTTGCCGGTACCAGAACCCGGTGACGCCGAGGAACGCGTACGTGCCGTGCAGCAGGGCGGGCAGCGCACGGGGGTCGGGACGCCAGGGCGCGTAGAAGCGGGGCGGGCCGGACGTCTCCGGTAACAGGCTGAGAGCGTCCATCAGCGCGGCGAGTTTCGCGTGCTGCATCTCGTGTACCAGGGTCACGGCAAGCTGGCGGGGGTCGGCGGTGATCGAGGTGGCCACGCAGCCGAACGCCTCGCGCGAGGTGGCGCTGGCCAGGCCGACGGCGTCCGCCACGAGTGGCGTCACGGTGCTGATGAGCGCTCCGGCCTCCGCGGCCACGGCGGGGTGGCCGCGCGCGAGGAGACGCACCGCGGCCGCGTAGGTGTCCCGCAACGTGGTGAGCGCCTCGGTGCCGAGCCTGGGGGCGAGCTTGAGACCGGGCGGGAAGCGGTAGGGGTCGGTGTCGTCCACGAGCACTGGGGACGGGACGTCGGCCAGCGGCCGCAAGCCCTCCCAGCCCGGTGCGGTCGTACCGGTCGGGGCCGGAACGTTGACTTGGCGCCGTTCCGTGTGGAGGCGCGCCGCCGTGCCGGGCTCATCGTCGGGGACGCGCACCGCGGCCTGGACGGCCCGGTCATCGAGGAGGGCCCGCCCTAGGGAGGGCAGCATGACCGCTCCATCGCGCACCGTGACCCAGTAGGTGCCGGGGATACGGGCACGCACCGCCACGGCGGCGACCAGCGCGCCGAGCTGGGACGGATCGTCCGGGACGGCGGTTCTTGCCGATCCGGGGTCGCGCAGGGCGCGGAGGGTGCTCAGGGCCCAGACGCCGACCGACGGATGGCTCAGGACGGGACGCGCGGCGTCCGGAACCCGCTCCAGCAGCCCGAGCAGCCGGTGGAAGTCCCGGCCGATCCGCTCGGCGCCGGGATGTCCCGTCCTCCCCGCGGTATCGGTCACGGCCGCGATGAGCAGGACGTTGCGGCTGTATTCGATATCGCCGAGCGTCCGCGTGACCGCCGCTCCACCGCCGCCGGCGGCCAACGCCGATAGATCCTCGACCGAAATGGAGTGTGTCGGCCAACGCATATACGGCTCGCCCTACGTAGAGGAGAGGACGATGCCGATTATCTACACGTATGTCATGATCTCCAACCTCCATGGACCGACTCGCCTGTCCGCCCTTCCACATGTTCGGCTATGGCGGACCAGGCGGCCGATCCTGGTTTAACGTGAGATGGGAGGGTGATACATGGGTGTCCGGGTCCTGTTCTCCTGGCTGCTGTGCACGGTCGCATTCGGCACGGCGATCGCTCCTGCCATGGCCCTCACCTCCCGTTCCAGTGGTCCGACCGCCCCCGGCGACCACGACCTCGCGCCGTCCCCCTCCGCCACGGCGACCACGGTCGGCACACAGGAGGCGCGGAAGGTCTACTGCCTCAGCCGCGACCAGTGGCCGAAATTGGTCGACGCGATCGTGGCGATGAACCTGGGGGAGCGCCCCTCCGGCGTGCCGTCTCCGGCCACGAGCGCCACACCTCGACCCGATCAGATTCTCGTCGGTGGCCGGCTCACCGATCTCAGGACGTGGAGCGACCGGCATCCGACGGAGTTCGCGCGCGCGTGCGACGCGGTGGTCAAGACGGCCGCGGCACCGAAGGACAAGCAGGGCGGCGGCGGCCTGTTCTCCGGGATACCGGCGTGGTTGCTTCCGCTGGTCGCCGGGGCCGTGCTGACGATGTTCACCACCGAGTTACGTGGAGCCATCGACCGTGGACGCGCGCTCGCCCGCACCCTGCGCGAACTGACCGACGCTTATATGTCCGAGGCCGAAGCCGTCCTCATGGAGGCGGACGACGAACTCCTTCGTGACGAGACCCTGCGCTCCTGCGCGGCGGCGACCGCGGCATTGCGCAGGCATCTGGAAGAGGTGGCGGTGCGGCGAACCTGGTGGTGGCGCGTACGCAGGCTCATCGCCGTTCTGGAGGACGACAGCGAGCACACCAGGACGTTGACGGGGCGTCCGGAATGGCGCGAGTACCGAGGCGACCAGAAGGCCGCCGAACGTACGGAGTTCACTGAGCAAATGCGCGCGCGGCTTTCGGACATGAAAAGAGAGCTGAGGGTGGTCGCCCGCAATCTGGAGCGTCCTCGGCCGCATCCGCTGCTGTGGGTCCGTCCCGGTCGGGTCAAGTAATGCCCGCCGCCCCCAGCCGCCCCCGACGCCGACGCCGCATGCGGCGCGAGCTGTCCGCTGACAATCCGTTCTGGCTGCCGCGCTATTCCGATTTACCTCCGCGGGTCCTGTGCCCCCTCATCGATGACAGCCATGCCGACTACTACGTGAAACTGAAGAACGCCGAAGCCGAGTACGAGCGGTTCCGGAGACGTATGGGGGACAAACTCTCCGACCTGGCGCGCCGCGGTCATCTCGTGCTCGTGCGGGGTGGCGAGGGGGCCGGCAAGTCCGCGCTGCTCAACCGGTGCGCGTACTGGCTGGTGGAGCAGGGCAAGGAACGGCCCAAGATCCATCACACCCAGCTCCGGGAGAACGACATCGACGACCGCGGCGAACTCGATCACGCCCTGCGGATCGCCAAGCTGCTCTACAGCCTCGTCCAGCTGAAGCTCGACGAGCCGTCGGTCAACCGGCTCGCTCCCCTGTTCAGGGATCTGGAGGAGCGCCGCCCCGTCGGCCCCGCGTACCGGCAGGAGCCCCGCGCCCCGTGGCTCCCGGAATCCCGGGAGCCGCCACCCCGGCCGCTGCGCGAGACGGACATCATCGACGTACTCCAGTTCCTGGGGCGCCTGATCGAGAGCAAGGGCGTCTGCTTCCTCCTCGTGCTCCCGCCCGCGAAGTCGCTCGCCGAGGTGGAGTCCTACCTCCGGCTCGTCCAGCCCAACCTGATCTTCCTGACCGAGCTCGACATCGTGCACGGCGAGGGCGAGCCGAGGAACGTCTCCGATGCCGCGCTGATCGAGCTCTGGCTGGAGGACCCGCTCTCCGACGACGACATCCAGGAGTTCCTGGACATTCGTCTGAAGGAGGCCGAGGCCCGTGGGGCCGTGCATCCCCCGGTCAGCCTGGAGACGGTCCGGCCGCTGCGCGGCTTCGTCGGCGACCACATCACGATTTTCCTGTTGCAGAACTTTTTGGCAACAGTTCTGGAATCGGCCTTGCAAAGAAACGCGACAGAGGTGCGTGATGAAGATTTCAACACGTTTCTCCCGCGGGAATGGGATCCCCGATGACGGATGAGATCCAGCAGGAGACGGGGCCGCCGCGCAATCCGTTCGCGCCGGGGGCGGTGGCCCGCCTGGGCGACCCGTCCTCCACCGCGTGGACGGTCCCGACGACCTCCGTGATCGACGCGTGGCAGGCCGTGGACGACTATCTGGCCCGCGAGCACCCGCTACCGGGCGACGGCCGGTCCAAGGCCGCCGCGTCCGCCGTGCCCGCCGCGTCCGCCGTGTCCGGTGAGGTCGTCATGGTGTCCGGCGAGCCGGGCAGCGGCAAGACGCACCTGGTCAACGAGATCATCAACCGGTTGCGGTACCCGGCCGACCGATCGAGGCCGCCCGCCGTCTGCGTGTTCATCGGCGCACAGGGACCCGGTTTCTTCGAGACCTACCGCGAGGCGTTCATCCGCCGCTTCGACTTCGAGGACATCGTCACGCTGGTGGTCGACGCGTACGCCCATGTGGTGGCCGAGCAGTTCCAGGAGCACAACCCGGCCCTGGCCGACAACCTGCGGAACGGCTCGGCCGATCCTCGCGAGATCGTCCAGCGTCTGGGGCAGCGGAACCTGTCACTGTCCCGTTTCCAGGACCGGCTTCCCAAGATAATCGGGGACGAGAACCTCGGACAGGCCCTCTCGCTGCTGATGCACTCCCGCCTGGACATGGCGGCATGGGAGTGGTTGCAGGGGTTGCCGCCCTCCGCCGCCCTGGTCGAGCGCGGCATCACCGAGCCGTTGTCGGAGACGGGCGCGCTGAGCGCGCTGGGCGCGTTCGCCACCCTGCACGGCTGGCTGGGACGCAGGTTCGTCCTGGTCATCGACGATCTGGAGAAGCTGCTGGCCGATGACCGCCCGCCGGCCTGGGGACGGGCCCGGCCGCTGCGGGCGCTGCTGGACACCTTCATCGCGACCGGCGGGATGCTGGTGCTCAGCGCGCTCCCGGAATTCTTCGAGGCACTCCCGGCCGACGTGTCGCCGCGCATCCGCACCCAGATCGTCCCCGCCCCGATGACCGGCCAGGACGTCGCGTCGTTCATCGCGCTCCGGCGCCGCAACCACGACGGCCCCACCCTGGACTTCACCCCCGCCGCGGTGGACGAGATCGTCCGGCTCACGGGCGGCGCTCCGCGGCAGGTGCTGCGGCTGTGCTACCGCGCCTACCATCTGGCGGCCCCGCGCGGGGTGCCGGTGGACCCGGCGACGGTCAAGCAGGCGGCGCTGCGCCGGCTCGGCACGACCAGGGAGCCCGTCGCGGAGGTGAACGCCCGTGTCGAGCGGGCGCTCTTCGCCAAGGGCTGGCGGTTCGTCGCCCAGTACCGGTTGCCGGGCGATCCCGCCGCGCAGACTCCGGCGCGGAAGGTGGAGTACTGGGTGCCGATACCCGTCGGGCAGGACGCGAACGGTTGCGCGATCATCATCACCGACGCGGTCCTGGACGCCAGGGACGCCGCCTCGGTGGGCGATCGGTGCCGCGCGGTGCGCGGGCGATGGCCGAACCGGCGGGCACTGGTCGTCGTCGCCGAGTACCTCTCCGACGATCTGCGCGGGAACCTGGCCGAGGCGGGCGGTATCGAGCCGATCCTCTACCAGCCCTCGGACCTGCTCGACACGCTGCACGAACGGCTGGAGAGCGTCGCCGCGCAGCTCGGCTCCGGAACCACGTCCCCCGCCCCGGCGGCGGCGCCGCCCGAGCTGTCGGTGTTCGGGGACAAGCTCGACCGCTTCGGACGGCAGGTCTCACAGACCCAGGACGGCATGGCCGAACTGGCCGTCCGCCTGGAGCAGATCGCCCAGGAGACGCAGCAGCAGTGGCGCGAGGTGTCGCAGAGCCTACGTGAGGAGAGACGGCGTCCCGAGCAGGCGGCCGCCGACCAGCTCGATCCCCGGCTGGACCAGCTGTTCCACGGCGCGCGCAGCTCGCTGAACGCGGTGGACGCGGTGGCCGACCTGCTCCACGACGCCTTCGACACCTCCTCGCGGCAGCAGTCCGATCCGGTGAGCCAGCTGCTCATCCGCAGGCTGCGCCGCAACAACGCGTTCGAGGCGATCGGTGTCGCGCTGACGCTTCGGAGCCTGCTCGACTCCTTCCAGCAGGGGATCGCCGGCTGGCTGCGGGAGACACGGGGCCAGCCGCTGCGGGACGCCGACCGCGCGAGGCTGGAGTCGCTGTGCGACACCTACGAGGCCGTCTACCAGACCGTCCCGCTGTCGTCGCTGGAGCGGCTCGGCGACCTGGCGCAGTACGCCGAGACGAGGGACGTGCGCTCTCGCGGAGACAGGTTCACCCGGCACGTGGCGATACTGCGGGCACTGGACGGGCTTGGCGGGCTGGTCCTGAGGGTGGCCCTGGACGAGTCGGAATCCACGTGAGGCCACCGACAAGCGGCCGGGTTCTCAGGGCTGGTCGGGTTCTCAGGGCTGGTCGCGCTCTCAGGGCCGGTCGCCGCCGAACTGCTCGGCGATCACCTTGTTCAACCGTTGCTCGGCCTCCCACACCATCCTCTGGTCGAGCGTGACGCCCAGCATGACGACGCCGTCCGGAAGGACGCGGTAGTACAGCGCTCCCTGCTCGACGTCGAGCACGATCCGGGTGAGGCTTCCGTCCAGCAGCGCCTGCATCTGGAAGCCGAGCCTCCTGACCAGCACGGTCACCCTGCGGACGATGTCGGCGTAGCGACCGCGGCGCGACTGCGGGGTGGACCCGATGAAGAACTCGTCGACCCCGGAGTCCTCGAACGCGTCCACCTCGCTGACCAGGCGGCCTTCGACGTAGGTCGCCAGGTAGTGGAGATCGGTGTGGGAGACGTGCCGGCGGTGCAGCTCGGCGAACGGCCGGCCGAGTTCGTCTTCGAACCACACCTTCAGCCTGCTTTTGGCCGGCGCGTCCAGCTGGTCGGGCAACGGCCGGTAGCCGCCGGGGTTCTTGGGGCCCAGCGCGAGCAGGGCCCGCACCTCCTCGCTGATCTGGGCGAGCTGCCGGTCGGCCGCCTCGATCCGGTCGGCCGCTTCGATCTGGTCGGCGCCCCGGGCGAGACCCACCAGATACTCGTGCGGCCGCACACCGAAATGCAGGATCGCGCCCCGGCCGGACGCGAACACGAGCCGGATCAGCTCACCGCTGTCCAGCGGGCGGAGCCACGAATCGGCCGTCTCGGCCACCTGGTTGAGCCGGCGGCCGATCCGCCGGAAGCGCTCGACCTCGCCCTGGGCGCCTTCCCGCTCCTCGGCGGGGACGGGCGCGTGCTCGATGCCGAAGTTGTAGATGCCGTCGGTGAAGTGGGCGAGGTGGCGCAGCCCGCCGTCGGCCGTCATCGCGCGCTCGACGGTCTCGACCAGCCGCTGCCACCGCTCGTCCAGATGACTGGCCCGGTCCGTCTCGATCCTCGTAGCCATTGCACGCTCACCCTGTTCTCTTCGCGGTGCCCCTCGGTCGCGCCGCGTCCGTGGTCGACGGTGTCCGGCCGCTCAGATCAGCGGCGCCGTCCACTCGATGAACCGGCTCGATTCCCTCGCCGCCGAGCCCGAGCCCGAGCCCGAGCCCGAGTCCGAGTCCGAGCGTCGCTTGCGCACCTCGCCCAGGTTCTGGGCGGCGATGGTGACGGCGGGGTGCTCGTGTCCCAGCAGTGCGGTGTAGCCCGCGTGGGCCTGTTCCAGCAGCTCGACGGCCCCGTCCAGGTCGCGGGGCTCGTCGGTGCCGCCCAGCTGCGTTCCGTAGTTGAGCTGGGCCAGCAACACGAAGGGGTGGTCGCTGTCCAACCGGGATGCCAGCCCCTCCATCGCCTCGTGGCCGAGTTCCAGGGCCTCGGCCGGACGGTCGGTCAGGACGCACAGGGCCAGATTGCTCTGCGCGAGGAGCGCGAACGGATGGTCGTCGGCGCGGTAGACCTCCCGGTACCGGTCGCGGCACCGCTCCATGATCTCGGCGGCACCCGCGTCGTCGCCGCTCCGGCGCGCCCAGATGCCCTCGGCGATCCGGCAGGCGAGCGTGTGGGCGTGCGACTCGCCATAGGTCCTGGTGTAGATCGGCAAGATCTTGTGGATCAGCTGACCGGCCGAGGCCGTGTCCACATCCGAGTCCGTGTCTGGACGCAGCAGCCGGGCGAGCGCCAGTTCCCGCTGGGCGCTCAGCCGGTTGAGGGCGTTCTCCGGATAGATCTCCTCCAGCGTCGTCAGGGTCGACTGCAGGACGTCCGCCGACTCCTCGTACCGGCCGAGCTCGCGCAGCAGGATGCCGGCGACGATCCGCGAGGCGAGCACCTTCACGTCCCGGTCCCCGCTCACGCGCACCAGCCTGTCCTGAAGGCTCAGCTCGCGATCCAGCGCGTCCTCGTAGTGGCCGACCAGGATCTCCGACAGCACCAGGTTCCCGGTCGCCGAAGCGGTGAGCGGATGGTTCTCACCGAACACCCGGCGGATCTGCCGCCAGGTGGCGACGTCGTTGTCGTACGCCTCGTTGTAGGCGCCCTCCAGCCGCAGCACCGCGCCGCGGCCCCGCGCGGTCATCAGCGTGGCGGGATGGTGGATGCCGAGGTTCCTGCGCTGCTGGCCGAGTGCGGTGGTGAACAGCTCGGTGGCCCGCCGCGGGTCGTCGAATCGGATCAGATGGGCGAAGTCGATCCGCACCCGCACGGTCATCGGGTCGTCCGCCGGCCAGCGCGCCAGCAGCGTCTCGGCGATGCGGCGTCCCTCCTCTGCGCTGCCCCGGTCGCCGGCCAGCCGCAGGAAGCGCACCTGGATGACCAGCCAGCGTCGCACCCGCTCGTCGGTGCAGTTCCAGGCGCCCTCCTCGGTGTCCCAGTCGCCGGTGTGCGGCAGATGGCGCTGCAACTCGGCAAGGGGCTCGCGGTGGTACACCTGGTCCACCTCGCCGTCGGGCGGGCAGTACGCCGCCAGGATGCGCAGCGTTTCGGCTCGCCGCTCCGCCCGGTCGTCGGGGCTCAGGTTGTCCTGGACGAGCTGCTGGACGAGCCGGTGCGTGAGGATCTGCCCGTCGCGGTCGTGGTCCACCACCAGGAATCCCAGCCGGCGGGCGCGAACCAGCAGGGCGTCCAGCACCGTACTGTCGGTGAAGCTGTCGTCGGCGGCGCGCAGCGCGTCCAGCATCGCGTGGGAGTAGAGCAGGGGACGTGAGATCCCCTCCGGCGACAGGAAGGCGAACAGCTCGACGAGCCGCCGCAGCGCGCGGCCGTGCCGGCCGACCAGGAGCGTTTCCAGGGAGATGTCGAGGACGGCCGCGGCCGGCACCTTGGCCCCCCGCCGGGTCTCCGCTTCGGTCCGGCGGCGCTCGGCGAACGCCTCCAGGAAGGCCTCCACGGCCTTGCCCGTGGCCGTGCGTTCGCGCACGCTCTCCCGCGGTGCCTCGGCGGCGACCGGGACGGGCGCGCTGACCTCGGCGGGGTCGGGGCCGCCCAGCCGGCGCCGCTGGTCGGCGGCGATCCAGGCGGAGACCAGCGACACGGCGAGCGGGAGATCGTCGACCAGGTCGGCGAGCCGCTCGGCGGAGCCCTCGGGCAGCGCCGGGACCCCGCGGCGCAGCAGTTCCAGGCTCTCCTCGCGGGGGAACGGGCCGGGCTCGGCCGTCGCCGCCGGGAGGCCGGGGAAGGTGGGCGCGGCGCCGGAGTCGAGCCTGCGCGCCGTGACGATGACGTGGCCGTGACCCTTCTGACGCGGCAGCAGACCGTGGACGTCGGTCACCGTTTCGGCGTTGTCGAAGACCAGCAGCCAGGTCCCGTGGTCCGGCTCACCGAGCAGGTCCAGCGCCGTCGACACCAGGTCGCCCCCGACGTATTGGGCCTGCCCCATGGAGGCGGCGCCGCGCCGGCCCGTCTGACCGTCCAGGGACTGCCGGGCCAGCCGGCTCAGCACGGCGCGGGCCTCCTGTTCGCTCTGCGCGGGGATCCACCACACCTGGTCGTAGTCGGCGGCGAACCGGTGCGCGTACTCCAGGGCGATCTGGCTCTTGCCGGTGCCGGCCTCGCCGTGCAGCACGTAGGGTTCCGGCGTTCTCAGCAGCTTGTCGCGCAGGTCGTCCAGTTCCCGCTGCCGACCCACGAACGCGGGATTGGGGGGTGGCAGATAGCGGACGTCGATCGACCGGCGGGGGAACTTGGGGGTGAACCCCGTCCCGAGATCCCGGCCCTTGTCGGCCGTCGCCGCGGCGAACGGCTGGAGCAGCGCCTCGCGCGCCGACTCCTCGTCCCGCCAGTCCATCCTGATCTCGTGCGTCACCCGCAGGCCCTCGACGGTGGCATGGCGGGAGGTGCGCAGCGCCATGACCTCACAGCCGGACGGCACACGCAGGTTCGCCCAGGGCGGTTCGCCGGTATCAGGCCGGGACGTCCCGACCACGATCAGCCGGTCGGCCGTGACCGACCCGCCGGGCCCCGGCGGGTCGGAGACCTCCACGCCGACTCTGACCAGCTCGAATCGGGCCCAGTCGGCCCACGCCCGATCCTTCGGGTCGGCCAGCACGCACGCCGAGACCCGTTCCGGCGCCCGGCTGAGCCTGCGCTGGTAGGCGTCGATGGTGCTCCGCCGGATCGGCACGTCGGCGCGCACCCGATGACGGGTGATCTCCGCGACCAGCCGCCCGTAGGCCGCGGCGAGCCCGGTGCCCGTGTGCGGGTGCGCCGTGCCCGCGTTCGGGTATGCCGTGCCCGCGTGCGGGTGCGCGGTGCCGGCGTTCGGAGGCGCGGTGAAGACGGTGATCTCCGCGTCGTGCCGCGGATCCGGGCTCTCGGGGACGCGCATCCGCTCCCAGTAGTCCCGGCTCTCGGGCTGCGACCGGCCGAACTGCTCCGCCGTCTGTGCCAGCATGCGCTTGTACTCCGCGGTGTCGACCGCCGTCCGCCCGACCCGCATCAGGACGGGCAGGATGCGCACCGTGGGGGAC
>JBOHBY010001203.1:0-14588 GCA_050698635.1 Spirillospora sp. | reverse complement strand
CCCCGCGTCCAGGCCCTCGACCAGCGCATACCCGTCGTCGACGGCCCCAAGGACGACCAGCGCGTCACGCTCGACACCACGTTCTACAAGCCCGCCGGTGCGGGGAGGCTCCCGGCGGTCCTGCTGGGGCACGGCTTCGGCGGCAGCAAGCGGGACGTGACCGCCGAGGCGCGCCGCCTCGCCCGCGAAGGCTACGCGGTGCTGACCTGGTCGGCGCGCGGCTTCGGACGCTCCACCGGCGAGATCGCGCTCAACTCGCCCGACTACGAGGTCAAGGACGTCCGGCAGCTCATCGACTGGCTGGCGCGGCGCCCCGACGTCCGGCTCGACGGGCCCGGCGACCCGCGCCTCGGCATGGCGGGCGGGTCCTACGGCGGCGCCATCGCGCTGCTGACCGCCGCCTACGACCGGCGCGTCGACGCCATCGCACCGCTGATCACCTGGCACGACCTCGCGGACGCGCTGTTCCCCGACGCCACCGGCGCGGGCCCCTCGGACGGCGTCTTCAAGAAGCTGTGGACGGGCCTGCTGTTCACCGGCAGCGCGGGCCGGACGGCGTGCGGACGCTTCCTGCCGTCCCTGTGCGCGATGTACCAGGAGGTCGCGGAGACGGGCCGTCCCACCGCGTCGGCGGTCGAGACGCTGCGCCGGTCGAGCCCGTCCTCGGTCGCCGACCGGATCAGGGTGCCGACGCTGCTCGTCCAGGGACAGTCCGACTCGCTGTTCCCGCTCGCCGACGCCGACGCCAACGCCCGCGCCATCGCCAGGAACGGCGCGCCGGTGTCGGTGGTCTGGTTCCGGGGCGGCCACGACGGCGGCGACCCCGAGACCGACCGGATCGAGGGCCTCGTGCGCGACTTCTTCGACGCGCGGCTGAAGCGCTCCAAGACGGGGAGCGAGGACGGTTTCCTGGTGACGCGGTCGGGCGGGCTCGACTCGTCCACCCGGGAGGTCGTCGTGGAGGAGGCGACGACGCGGACCTATCCGGGCCTTTCCCACGATCCGGTGTCCCTGCCGCTGAACAACGGCGAGCAGACGATCTACAACCCACCGGGCGGGTCGCCCGCGTCGATCTCCGCGCTGCCGGGCCTGGGGGCGCTGGGCTCGACCGGCGCGCTCGGCGCTGCCGTCGGGGGATTGCCCTCCGAACAGCCCGGCCAGTTCGCCGCGTTCGACACGCGTCCGCTGGAGCGGCCCGTCCAGCTGACGGGCGCCGCCAGCGTCCGGCTCAGGGTGGACGGCGACGGCCCGCTGTTCGCGAAGCTCTACGACGTCGCGTCCGACGGGACGGCGACGCTGGCACGGCGACTGGCCGCACCATTCCGGGCATCCCGGGGGCAGGACGTCACGGTCACGCTCCCCGCCATGGACCACCGCTTCGACCGCGGCCACCGGCTCCGGCTCGTCATCGCGACGACCGACCTGGGGTTCGCGACACCGGCGAAGCCCGCGCCCTACAAAGTGCGGACGGTGTCACCGCTGACGGTCCCGACCGTCCCCTCTCTCACAACCGAACCGGCATCCGTGCCCGCGTGGGTCTGGGGCCTCCCGCTCGTGGCCATCGCCCTAGCCCTCCTCATCGTCGTGCCAGGACGACGTCGTCCCACCCCAGAGAAAGTCACCGACGTCCCCCTGGAGATAACCGGCCTCACGAAGGCGTACAAGAACGGGCACCTGGCCGTCGCCGACCTGTCTTTCCGGGTGGAGAAGGGTCAGGTGCTAGGCCTGCTCGGCCCGAACGGCGCAGGAAAGACAACAACACTGCGCATGCTGATGGGCCTCATCCACCCCGACACTGGCGAGATACGCATCTTCGGGCAACGCGTGTATCCGGGTGCGCCCGTCCTGTCCAGACTGGGTTCGTTCGTCGAGGGACCTGGGTTCCTCCCACACCTCTCCGGCCGCGACAACCTTGACCTCTACTGGCGTGCGACCGGCCACCCCCAGGACGAGGCCCACATGGACGAGGCGTTGCAGATAGCCGACCTGGGTTCCGCGCTGGACCGTCCCGTCCGGACGTACTCGCAAGGCATGCGGCAACGTCTCGCCATAGCGCAGGCCATGCTCGGGCTACCAGACCTCCTCGTCCTGGACGAACCGACCAACGGGCTCGACCCACCGCAGATCCGCGAGATGCGCGACGTGCTCGTCCGGTACGCGGCGGCGGGCCGGACGGTCATCGTCTCCAGCCACCTGCTCGCCGAGGTCGAGCAGACCTGCACGCACGCGGTCGTCATGGCCGGCGGCCGACGCGTCGCCGCGGGCCCGGTCGCCGAGATCACCGGCTCGGGCCGCCGCCTGGAGGACGCCTTCCTGGAGATCATCGGAGAGTCCTCATGACCGCGCCCGACACGGCCACCCCCGCGACCGCGGCCTCGTACGACGTCCGGCGGACGCTGCCGCTACGCGTCGAGGCGGTCCGCCAGTTCCGCCGCCGCCGCACACTGTTCGCGTTCGGGATCCTGCTCGTCCTGCCGTGGGTGCTGGTCATCGCGTTCAAGGTCGGCGGCGACCCCGGCCCGGACAGCGTGCCGAGCCTCGTCGACGTCGCCACGTCCAGCGCCCTGAACTTCGCCCTCTTCGCGCTGTTCGTCTCGACCGGTTTCCTGCTCGTGGTCGCGGTGGCCCTGTTCTGCGGCGACACCGTCGCGAGCGAGGCGGGCTGGTCGTCGCTGCGCTACCTGCTCGCCGCGCCCGTGCCGCGCGACCGCCTGCTGCGCCAGAAACTGATCGTCGCGCTGTCCTACGCGGTCGTCGCGGTCGTCAGCCTGCCGGTGATGTCGCTGCTCGCGGGGACGGTCGCGTTCGGCTGGGGCGACGTCGAACTCCCGACCGGCGGCACCGTCCCGGTGAACACCGCGCTCGGCCGGATGGCGATCATCATCGGCTACGCGCTCGTCTCGCAACTCGTCGTCGCGGCGCTGGCGTTCCTGCTCTCGGTCACCACCGACTCGCCGCTCGGCGCGGTCGGCGGCGCGGTCGGGCTCGTCATCGTCAGCAACATCCTGGACGCCGTCACCGCGCTCGGCTCCTGGCGCGAGTTCCTGCCGACCCACTTCATGTACGCGTGGATGGACGCCCTCCAGCCCGAGATCACCTGGACGGGCATGGCCAAGGGCGCGGCCATCTCGACCACGTACGCCGCCATCTTGTTCGCGCTCGCGTTCCGCCGCTTCCGGAGCCGCGACATCGTGTCCTGACCGGCGAAAACTCGCTTGTTCGGACACGCATCGCGACCCGCCGCGGCCAAAAAATCGGTCGAACCGGCAGAGGTTGTCGCATAAGCTCGGCGAACCTCGCGCAGGGTGAGCGCGTCCTACCTAGAGCAGCGCGACATCGGCTCGATCGCCGGGTTAGATCAGGCCCGGCGGGGGGAGATGATCAACATGGCACGGCAGCAGCTCGTCAAGCGCCCCAGGCCCCCACGTCAACCGAGCCCACCCGACCTGCGGACCCCATCGGGCCGCCTCCTGCCGTACTGACCGCTTCCTCCGCAGGGCCTTCCCGCACCCGGGAAGGCCCTGCGGCTTTCAAGACCTGCGGCTTTCAAGACCTGCGGCTTTCAAGATCCGGCGTCCCTTCAGGCCCTAAGGACGGACGCCGCGCTGCGTCCACGCGACAAGCCGGTCGAACGCCACCAGGAAGTCCGGCTGCATCGGCCGGACGACCGAGGGAAACGCGCCGCTCAACCCATCGGTGTGGGTGCCGCCGGGCACGCGGTAGTAGCGATGCAACCTTTCCCGCCCGGCCTTCCTGACCATCTCGGCGTACACGTCGCCGTTCGTCCCAATCGGCGTCAGCACGTCGAGCGTGCCGTGAACGCTGATGAGCGGGCGCTGAATCCGTCCCGTCAGCGACACCCGCCGGACGGCCGCGTGCACCTCACGCGGACGGGACGCGTAGACGTAGTCGGTGTCGCATCCCGCGCCCGTCCCCTCCGCGCAGAACGGCGTCCCGGCCTCTCGCGCGCCGTCATAGGACGGGTCGAGCTCCTCCCGGATGAGCCGCTGGAAGAGGTCCCACAGGTTCTTGTGGTGGTAGTCCCAGAGTGGCTCCGAACCCGCCGGGTATCCGGCGGCGAGCATCTCCTCGCGCGCGCCGGGTTTCCCCGCCGCATACCTCGGATAGGCGCGCAGCGCCGGAGGCAACGTCGTGAGCAGATTCGGCCCCTTGGCCGCGAACAGCATCGCGTTCCAATCGACCCCGCCGGTGTAAAGCCAGGGGAATCGCTCGAGCTGCCCGCGGACGAGGTAACCACCGGCCGACAGCCCCGCCACGTACGTGTGCCGCGGCGCTCGACCGTACTTCCGCGCCGCGACGCGCTTGGCCGCCGACGTCAACTGGGCCATCCGCAGATGCCATTCCTGAATGGCGTCACCCGGCCGGCGCCCGTCCTTGTAGAGGGTGGGCCCGCTGTTGCCCTTGTCCGTCGCCGCGAACACGTATCCCCTGGCCAGGACGTGGTCGCCGATGATGCGGTCGTTCGCGTACTGCTCCCGGACGCCAGCCGGGCCGCTGACGACCAGCCCGCCGTTCCAACGGTCCGGCAACCGGATGACGAACTGCGAGTCGTGGTTCCACCCGTGCGTCGGGTTGGTCTTGGACGAGTCAGGAAAATAACCGTCGATCTGGATTCCGGGAACGCCCGACGGATTCACCGTGCCGGGTGCCTCCAGCCCCGCCCAGTCCGCCGGATCGGTATGCCCGCCGGGAACCGTCCCCGCCGTTGTGAGGTCGGGCAGGCAGAACGCGATGGACCGCGCGGCCCCCGGAACCCGCAGTTCCCCTTCACCACATCCCCTGTCAGCCGCCGCGCTCGCCGGGCCCGCGCCGGCGGGGAGGGCGAAGGAAGCCAGCAGGACGGAAACGAGCACTGTGGCACGCAACATCTCGAACACCTTCCGTGAGGGATGTCACGCACCGTAATAAGCACCGCCATTCACGGATAAGTGCGAAACAGCCAGACCCGAACGGGCCGAACGGCACATGACCATTGGCCGGATTCCGTCCCGCCGCTGGCCGGGGCGTCCGCGCCCACGTAATCTCCGTTCATGCCCTCGACGCGCCCGGTGCCCTGGGTGTCGCCCCTCCTCTGCCTCGCGGTACTGGCCGGCGGCGCTTACTACGCGCTGGTGGATGCGGGCCCGTCCTTCCGCGTCACCGGCTTCTCCGCACTCCTGCTCCTCCTGGTCGGACTCGACGCCCTGGAACGGCGCATTCCGGCGGCCGTCCTCCTCATCACCCGCACCGGGCTCTACGTCGCCGTCAACGCGCTCGACGATTCCGGCATCGCGCGGGTTCTCTTCGTCCTCGTGCCGTTCACCGCGTACTTCACGTTCGGACGCCGCACCGCGATCGTCCTCGGCACGGGCTGTGTCGCGGCGCTCCCGATGCTGTTCACCCTCCGGGTGCCGGGCTGGCACGCGCGCGCCGAACATGTCTCCGACGTCATGATGTTCGCGCTCGGCATCGTCCTCGCGATCACGATGGCGGCGGTCGCCGTCCGCGAACGTGAGGCCCGCGTCCGGCTGGAAGGGGTCATGCACGAGGTCGAGGCGCTGTCCGCCGCGCAGGAGCGCAACCGCCTCGCCCGCGAGATCCACGACAGCCTCGGGCACCACCTCACCGCGATCGCCGTCCAGCTGGAGAAGGCGGACGCGTTCGCCGAGCTCGACCCGTCCGGGGCCCGGGAGGCCGTCGGCAACGCCCGCTGGTCGGCGGACCGGGCGCTGGCCGAGGTCAGGCAGTCTGTGCGCGCGCTGGGACGGCGCCCGTTCCGGCTCACCGACGCCCTCACCGAGCTGATCGACCATCTCGGCGACGACCGCCTGACCGTCAGCCTGGACGTGACCGGCGACGCGGAAGGCCGTCCGCTGGCGTCCCTGACCACGCTCTACCGCGCCGCGCAAGAAGCCCTGACCAACGCGTGCCGCCACTCCGGCGCCACCACGGTCCGCCTTGCCCTCGCCTACGAGGACACCGGCGCGAGCCTCACCGTCACCGACAACGGCCACGGCTTCACCCCACGCGATCACCCTGCGGAAACCGGCCCGCGCGACGGGTTCGGCCTGCGCGGCATGCGCGAACGCGTCGCGCTCCTCGGCGGCCGCCTGGACCTGGCGAGCGGCCCCGCCGGCACCACGATCTCGATCAGGGTGCCGTGGTGAACCCCGTCCGCGTGCTCGTCGTCGACGACCAGGAACTCGTCCGCGAGGGGATCGCGTCGCTCCTCGGCATCCAGCCGGGCATCGAGGTGATCGGCACGGCCGCCGACGGGGCCGCCGCCGTCGAGGCGTCCGCGTCCGCCGACGTCGTCCTGATGGACGTCCGGATGCCCGGCATGGACGGCGTCGCCGCCACCACCGAAGTCCTCGCCCGCCACCCGTCCTGCAAGGTCGTGATGCTCACCACGTTCGACGACGACGAGTACGTCGTCCAGGCGATGCGCGCCGGAGCGGCCGGCTACCTCCTCAAGAACCTTCCGGCCGCCGAGCTCGCCGCCGCGGTCCGGCTGGCCCGCTCCGGCATCGCCCAGCTCGACTCGACGATCACCCGCCGCCTGGCCGCCGCCCTTCCCGACCCGGGCCTGCTCACCCCGCGCGAGACCGAGGTGCTGCGCCTGATCGCCGGCGGTGCCAGCAACAAGGAGATCGCCGCGCACCTCTACCTCAGCGAGGGCACGGTCAAGAACCACATATCCCGGATCCTGCAACGCCTGGGCCTCCGCGACCGCACCCAGGCCGCCCTTTACGCCCGCGACCAGAACCTCCTCTAGCCCAGCTCGCGTTCCAGTACGGCGGCGACCTCCCGGTACCGGCTGACCGGTACCAGGTGCACCCCGTCGAACGCGCCGCTGTCCCGGACGGCCAGCACCTGCTCGCAGGCCGCCGCGACGCCCGCCGAACGATCCCGCTCGACGGCCGCGACGAGCTCGTCGGGAATGTCGATGTCCGGAATGGCCCCCGCCAGATTCCGGGCCATTCCCGCGCTCGCCAAGACCATCACGCCTGCGAAGACGGGCCCGTCCACCTCGACGCTCTCCCGCCACCGCAGCAAATTCTCCATCGAGTAACTGACCTGCACGAACATGAAGTCCGCGGCCTTCTTCCACGCCGGAACCGTCCGCAGACCCGACGTCACCCCGACCTGGAACGGCCCGCAGCCCGCGAACATCGCGTCCGTCCCGGCGGCGCGCGTCTCGTCCATCATCGCCCGGACGGTCAACTCGCTCGTCCGTCCGCCCGCCGAGGGCTTGTCCCCGTAGACGAACAGGAACCGCTCCACCCCGTAGGCGGCCGCCGTCAGCAGGTCCCGGCGAAAGCCCAGCAGGTTGCGGTCGCGCGAGTTCAGGCAGGCGATCCCCCGCGCCCCCATCGTCTGGACCTCGTGCGCGACGGCCACGCTCGACACGGTGGCGCGTCCAATATGGTTGTCGGGAATCAGGAACGAATCCGCGACCGGGCTCAGCACTCCGATCTGATGGCGGACCCGCGTCAGATCCGGCCGCGTCGGCGGCTCCACTTCGCAGACAATCTCGAACGCCATTCCCCGACCCTATCCACGGCGCATCCGCGACCGGACGAACTTCACCCAGGAAGACGCGCGAGAAACCTTTCCCTGTCGACGACGACACGCTCAATGCGCCCCGCCGCCACGACCGTGCCGCGCCCATCGATGGCCGTGCATTCGAAGACGAGCCGCGCCCCGTCGACCTCCAGCAACTCCGCTTCGACCGTGACGCGCATACCCACGGGACTGGCCGCCCGATGCTCCAGTTCCACCCGCGTCCCGACGCAGGTCCGGCCTTCCTCAAGACGCCCCTCGACCGCTGCCACCGTCACCTCCTCGGCAAGCGCGAGCAAGCGGGGCGTCCCCAGCACGGGCACGTCCCCGCTCCCCAGCCGAACGGCCGTGTCCTCGTCCCCGACAACAACGGACTTCTCCGCACGCAACCCCGGACGCAGTTCCACCGTTCCATCCTCCCAGCTCAACCGTCGTACTAGCCTGCCGATCATGCGCATGCTGCATCTCGGCCTGCGGGTCACCGACCTCGAACGCTCGCTCGCCTTCTACACCGCACTCGGCTACACCGAGCTCGGCCACGTCCCCGAAACAGGATTCGGCAGCCTCACCATGCTCAAGCTGCCCGACGACCCGTTCGTCAGCCTCGAACTCGTCCACGACCCCGCGCGCCCGGTGCGCGACACCACCGCCGTCAACCACCTCGTCGTCCAGGTGGACGATCTCGAAGCCACGATCACCGACCTCGCCACAAAGGGCGTCGCCGCCGAACCACCAACAGAGCTCGAACCAGGCTTCAAGACATCCTGGCTGACCGACCCCGACGGCTACCGGATCGAACTCGTCCAGTGGCCGCCAGGCCACCCACCCGGCATGACAGCCGCCGACTTCACCTAAGCCCCACCTGCGCGTTCGCGCCTCCCACCCCTATGAAACCCTGTCGAGGGGCGAGCGGAAGCGGGTGGCATGCACGACGTTCAGGGAAGCCTCGATCTGCGACCGGGTTCCGCGACAGGCCTGATCGTGCTGACCGTCGCCGCGCTGAGCGGCGCGGGCCTCGTCACCGCGATCCTCATCGGCGACGCCCCCACTGTGCTCGCCCCGATCGTCGGCGCCATCTGGGCCATGTTGATCGCCCTAGGAACAGTGGCCTTCCTAACCTCCCGCATAACCCTGACCCCGCACGAGCTCATCGTGCGGAGCCTGTTCACCCACCACCGCCACCCCCGCTCACACATCACCAAAGCACTACGCGCAACGATCCACCTACCAAACGGAGCAGGCAGCGAAAACCTGTTCCTCCTAGACGCACACGACCAACTACTCATCAGAGTGAACGTAGGCACCTACAAGCATGAGGAAGTAGACCGCCTGGTCAAAACACTCGACGTCCCCTCCGAGGGGCCCGCCTACTTCCCCAGCGCCAAGGAATTCGACAAAACCCACCCAGGCTTGGTCTCACGCACCGAACGCCACCCCTACCGCATCGCGTTCGCAACCGTCGGCGCCGTATTCCTCGCCGCGGCCATAGCAGTGGCGATCGTCCTGATCACAACAACATCCTGACCCACGGGTCAGGCGTCCGCCACGGTCAGGAAGGTGATCGTCGCGTTCGCCCCGATCCCGACCACCGCACGGAACGGTTCCTTGATCTCCCGCACGGAACGGTTCCTTGATCTCCCGCACGCCCCGGAAAGTACAAGCCAGACGGCCCCGGGGCCCGTCGGCTCTGGTCACGCCCACGGGGCAGGAGAGCCCGGTGCCGCCTAGGCCGCAGTAGCCATTGGGGTTTTTGGTGTCGGCCAGGTGTTGCTGGTGGTAGTCCTCGGCGTAGAAGAAGTCGGTGGCGGCGGTGAGTTCGGTGGTGATGGGGCCGTGGCCCGCCTTGGTCAGGACGGGCTGGTACGCGTCGCGGACGGCCTCGGTGTGGCCGGTCTGGCCGTTGCAGACCTCTTCGTAGGTGGGGGTGTAGCCGCCTGCGTAACCGGCGGTGGACAGGATGCCGGGTGTCTGCCAGAACCCGCGTTCGGCGCCTTTTCCGGGGTGATGAGCCGGGTCTTCGCGAAGCCGAACATGGCTCAAGGTTAGCTCCGGTAATAGTAATTAGTGTCACTCTTTGTGGCTGATTACGTGCTGGTAGATTTCTCCTGTGGCTAAGCGGGGGGTGGCGTTCGGGGTCGCGGCGTACGTGCTGTGGGGGCTGTTCCCGTTGTACTGGCCGCTGCTGAAGCCCGCGGGGGCGGTTGAGATCCTCGCGCATCGGATCATGTGGTCGCTGGTCGCGGTGGCGGCGGTGCTCGCCGCGCGGCGGAGCCTGCGGTGGGTCAGGGCGCTGACCGTCCGGCAGGGGGTGCTGCTGGCACTGGCGGCGGTGGTGATCACCGTCAACTGGGGCACCTATATCTATGCCGTCAACAGCGGGCAGACGATCGAGGCCGCCCTCGGGTACTTCATCAACCCGCTGATCAGCGTGCTGTTCGGGGTCATGGTGTTCCGGGAGCGGCTGCGGACGTGGCAGTGGTGCGCGGTCGGGATGGGGACGCTGGCCGTGGTCGTGCTGACCGTCGACTACGGGAGTCCACCCTGGATCGCGCTGGTGCTGGCGTTCGCGTTCGGGACGTACGGGCTGCTCAAGAAGTTCGCCGACATGCCCTCGGCGGAGAGCCTCGCGGTCGAGACGGCCGTGCTGTTCCTGCCCGCGCTCGGGTTCGTGTTCATGCTGGAGGGGCAGGGCGAGGGGACGTTCGGGCACCACGGCGTGGGGCAGGCGCTGCTGCTGGCCCTGGCCGGTGTGGTGACGGCCGTGCCGATGATGTTCTTCAACGCGGCGGCGATCAGGCTGCCGCTGACGGTCATCGGCATGTTGCAGTACCTGGCGCCGGTCCTGCAGTTCGTCATCGGGGTGTTCGTCCAGCACGAGGAGATGCCGCCGAGCCGCTGGGCGGGCTTCCTGCTGGTGTGGTTCGCGCTGGTCATGCTGACGTGGGACGGCCTCTACGCGGCGCGACGTGAAGCGGTGCCCGACGCTGCGATATGAAACGGCTACGCATTTCTGTACTTGGCGTGAATTTCGTCATGCCGCAATACGACAGCCGGGCCGTCAAAGCGGACACCAGTTCCCAATAGACCCATTCTCTTGAGGCGGCCGTCCGCGCGTTGCTAGTGTTCTGGACCGTACCGGCGCCGCCTGCCGATGCAATGTCCTAAACCCCGCCTTTCGGCGGCCCCTTTTACCGACCCCGCTTGGCTGCTGATTCTTAAAACAGATTGTTAGGGCGAGTATCATGCGCATCCGCAACTCCCGGCTGCGGACCAAGACTGCGGCCCTGCTGTTGTCGTTGACCGCGCTGTGGGCCTTCGCGGCGTGGGTGACCGTCCGCGACGGCGTGAACCTGCTCTGGGTCAGCACCTACGAGGACAACCTCGGCACGCCCTCCGACCCGCTCCTGGCGAACCTCCAGCAGGAGCGCCGCGACACGGTCGTGTGGCTCGCCAGGCCGCTGCCCGCACGGCACAGGGCGATGATGAACCAGCGGAACCGCACGGACGCGACGATCGCCGCGTTCGAGGAGAAGGCGCGCAGCGGGGCCCTGCGCCGCGCCGCCGACGACGACCTGCGGCGCCGCGTGGACGACGTCCTCGACCGGCTGGACGGGCTGCGCGCCGGGCGGGCGTCCATCGAGCGGCAGACCGTCGGCCACGTCCAGGGCGCGGCCGTCTACACCTCGATCATCGAGTCGTTCTTCCACATGTACGACGCGATGGGCACGCTGGACGACGACGAGGTCGCCCAGGAGACCGGCATCCTGATCGACCTCAACCGGTCCCGGGAGATCCTCTCCCAGGAGGACGCGCTGCTGGCGGGCGCGCTGGCGGTCGGCCGGGTCACGCAGGACGACCTGACCCGGTTCGTCCGGCTCGCCGGGGCGCGCGGGTACATCACGTCCGCCGCCGCCGCGCGGCTGGAGCAGGAGGACCGCGTCGCCTTCCAGCAGGTCACCGAGAGCGGCAGCCTCGGCCGCGTGGAGACCGTGGAGAACGCGGTGTCGGCGCTGGTGCCCGGCCAGGCCGGGGTCAAGCCGGGGCTCGACGCTGACCAGTGGCTCCAGGTCACCCAGCCGGCCATCGCCGAGCTGCGCGTCATCGTCAAGGACGCGGGCGACCGCGTCATCGACCGGACCGAGCCGGTCGCCACCGGTGTGGTCGTGCGGCTGGTGCTGGCCGGCGGGCTCGGGCTGCTCGCGGTCATCGCGTCCGTCGTCGTGTCGGTCACCACGGGACGGTCGATGGCGCGGCGGCTGGAACGGCTGCGGAGCGCGGCGTGGGAGCTGGCGGAGCAGCGGCTGCCTGGCGTCGTCGAGCGGCTCGGGCACGGCGAGAAGGTCGACGTCGCGGTCGAGGCGCCGCCGCTGGACTTCGGCGGCGACGCGATCGGGCAGGTGGGCAAGGCGTTCAACGCCGTCCAGGAGACCGCGATCCGCACCGCCGTCGAGCAGGCCGAGCTGCGCCGCGGCATCCGCGACGTCCTGCTCAGCCTGGCCCGCCGCTCCCAGACCCTCGTGCACCGGCAGCTGACCATGCTCGACGCGATGGAGCGTCGCCGCGACATCGAGGTCAAGGAGCTGGAGGAGCTGTTCCGGCTCGACCACCTCGCGACCCGGATGCGGCGCAACGCCGAGAACCTGATCGTGCTGTCCGGCGCGCTGCCCGCCCGCGGGTGGCGCAACTCCGTCCCGATGGTGGACGTCGTCCGCGCCGCCGTCGGCGAGGTCGAGGACTACACCCGCGTCACCGTGCTGCCGTTCGGGCAGGTCGAGCTGGCCGGACGCGCCGTCGGCGACCTCACCCACCTGCTCGCCGAGCTGATCGAGAACGCCGTGTCGTTCTCCCCGCCGGAGACCGTCGTGCAGGTCGGCGGGCACATGGTCGCCAGCGGCTTCGCCATCGACATCGAGGACCGCGGCCTCGGCATGAGCGAGGAGAAGCTCGCCGAGATCAACGCGCGGATCGCCGACCCGCCCGACTTCAACCTGCAGAGCTCCGTCCAGCTCGGGCTGTTCGTGGTCAGCAGGCTCGCCGAGCGGTACGACGCGCAGGTCTCGCTGAAACCGTCCGCCTACGGGGGCACCACCGCCGTCGTCGTCATCCCCAGGGATCTGATCGTCGAGCAGGGGTCGGCGTCGGTGAAGGACACCGCCCCCCAGAACGGCCTGGAGGTGCGCCAACCGGCCGCCGTCGGTGCCGCTGCTCCCGCGCCCGCGCTGATGGCGGTGCCGACGTCGTCCGAGGCCGAGGCCGAGGCCGCGTCCGAGGACGCTGACGCGGGGCCGGAGGAGCAGCCGGCGGTGCCTGGGGGCTCGGTGACGCCGTCCGGGCTGCCGGTGCGGGTGCCGCAGGCGAATCTCGCCGAGCCGTTGCGCACTGGTGAACCGGTCGGCGCGGGCGGCGGTGGGCCGGAGGACGACGACGACCCCGGCCGCTCGCCCGCGGAGATCCAGCGGATCATGGGCGCCTACCAGCGCGGCACCCGGCGGGGCCGCTCCGACGCGGCGGAAGGCGAGGAGGATCAGTGACGCAGAAGACCGGTTCCGGGTCCGATCTGGGCTGGTTGCTGGACGATCTCGTCAAGCGGCTGCCGCATGCCGGCGGCGCGGTCGTCCTGTCGGCCGACGGGCTGCTCATGGCCTCGTCCGAGGGAGTGACGCAGGACGACGGGGAGCATCTGGCCGCCGTCGCCGCAGGGATCCAGTCCCTCGCCAGGGGCGCCGGGACCCGGTTCGGCGGCGGGCCCGTCCGGCAGACGATCATCGAGATGCGGTCGGCGTACCTGCTGGTGACGGTGGCAGGGAAGGGCGCCTGCCTCGCCGTCCTCGCCGGGGAGGACGCCGACGTGGGCCTGGTCGCCTACGAGATGGCCGTCCTCGTCACGGCGCTGGGCGACCATCTGACGTCCCCGTCGCGGACGGGGAGCGCCACGGACGGACACGCCACATGATGCCCCCCGAAGAGGACCCCTTACGCCCGCCCGCGCCCGGCGAGCCCGGCGAGCCCGAGCCCGGCGCGTCCGAGCCCGGCGGCTCGGAGCGCTGGCTCGACAAGAACGCCGGGCCGATGGTGCGCCCGTACGTGATGACGAGCGGCCGCACCGAACCGTCCCGCGGCGAGTTCGACCTGATCACGCTCGTGGTCGCGGTCGCCGCCGAACCCAACGCGATGATCGGGCTCGGGCCCGAGCATCTGGCCATCGTCAGGCTCTGCCGGCACGTGATGTCGGTCGCCGAGATCACCGGCCACCTCGACCTTCCCGTCGCGACGGTGCGGGTGATGCTCGGCGACCTGCTCGACCGGGGGCTGGTGTCCCTGCGGGAGCCCGCGACGTCCGACCAGCACGACATCAGGCTCTACAAGGCGGTGATCGATGGTCTCCGGGCCCTCTGAGCGCGTGCGCGCCCGCCGGTTCCCCACCGCGGTGAAGATCGTGATCGCGGGCGGTTTCGGGGCCGGGAAGACGACGCTGGTCGGCACGGTCTCCGAGACGCGGCCGCTGCGCACCGAGGAGCATCTCACCGACCGGGGCGTCGGCGTCGACGACGTCTCCGGCGTCGAACGCAAGGCCAGTACCACCGTCGCGATGGACTTCGGCCGCATCACCATGCGGGACGAGCACGTCCTCTACCTGTTCGGCACCCCCGGCCAGAAGCGGTTCTGGTTCATGTGGGACGAGGTCTCGCTCGGCGCGCTCGGCGCCGTCGTCCTCGCCGACACGCGACGGCTGTCGGACTGCTTCCCGTCCGTCGACTACTTCGAGCGCCGCGACACGCCGTTCGTCGTGGCCGTCAACTGCTTCGAGGGCGCCAAGCGGTACGAGCTCGCGGAGATCGAGACGGCCCTGAACCTGGGCCCGAAGGTCCCGGTGATGCTCTGCGACGCCCGCCGGCTGGACTCCTGCAAGCAGGTGCTCATCGATCTCGTCCTGCACGCGATGAAGTACCGCGGCCTCACCGACGCCGGCGCCGAGGAGGCGCGGTCAGCCCGTCCTTGAGACGACGTAGTCGCAGAGGTGGGTG
>JBOHBY010001202.1:0-1601 GCA_050698635.1 Spirillospora sp. | reverse complement strand
CAGCAGTCCCGCGGCCCGATCGAGCTCTAGCCGGAAACAGACCGATCGCCACGTGCCCGCCCAGGGCCCACCCCTGGGCGGGCACGGTCGTCTATAGGATCCTGGCGTGAGCAAGAGGACCCACACGCGCAACGGAACGGCCCGTCCGATCAGGCTTCTCGGCGATCCGGTGCTGCGCACCGAGTGCGACCCGGTCCGGACGTTCGACGCCTCCCTCCAGCGCCTCGTCGACGACATGTTCGTCACCATGTACGAGGAGGACGGCGCGGGCGTGGCCGCCAACCAGGTCGGCGTGGGCCTGCGGGCGTTCGTGTACGACTGCAAGGACGACAACGGACGCAGGCACATCGGCCACGTCGTCAACCCCCGGCTCGTGGCCGCCGACGGGGAACTGCTCGTCCAACCGGAAGGGTGCCTTTCCGTGCCCGGCATGCATTTCGAGACGGCCCGCCACGCGCACGCCGTCGTCGAGGGCGTGGACATGAAGGGAAAGCCCGTCCGCGTCGAGGGCACCGGCTATTTCGCCCGCTGCCTCCAGCACGAGTGCGGGCACCTGGAAGGGAACGTCTACATCGACGTCCTGTCCGGCGAAGCGCGCCGCGAGGCGATGCGCGCCATCCGCGCCCTCAACCGCTAGCCGCCAGGTCGCCCACTCGGCCGATCCTCTGCGAGCATTCAGGGGACGTTCAGGTTCAGGTGGGAACCTCTGCATTGATCGTGGAGGGGGACTGTGCCATTGGCTGATCGGACGGCAAACGGCGGCAAACCGGCGCCCGGCGGCAGGACGGCGGAGGCGACCCTGCTCGTCGTCGAGGACGAGCCCAACATCCTGGAGCTGCTCGCGGGCAGCCTGCGCTTCACCGGGTTCGAGGTGGTCACCGCCACCAACGGGGCGGACGCGGTCCAGTCGGCGCGGCGGCACCGCCCTGACCTGATCGTCCTGGACGTGATGCTGCCCGACATCGACGGTTTCGACGTCGCGCGGCGCCTGCGGTCCGGCGGCGACCACACCCCCGTGCTGTTCCTGACCGCGCGCGACGGCGTCCAGGACCGGATCAAGGGCCTGACGATCGGCGGCGACGACTACGTCACCAAGCCGTTCAGCCTGGAGGAGGTCATCGCGCGCATCCGGGCCGTCCTGCGGCGCTTCCGCGGCGGCATGACGGAGCCGCCGCCGCGGATGGTGTTCGCGGACGTCGAGCTCGACGAGGACAGCCACGAGGTCTGGCGCGGCGGCCGCGCGATCCAGCTGTCGCCGACGGAGTTCAAGCTGCTGCGCTACTTCATGGCCAACGCGGGACGGGTCGTGTCGAAGGCGCAGATCCTCGACCACGTGTGGAACTACGACTTCCGCGGCGACGCGGGCATCGTCGAGTCGTACGTGTCGGCGCTGCGCCGCAAGGTCGACAACGCCGAGCCGCGGCTGATCCACACGCTGCGCGGTGTCGGGTACGTCCTGCGCGAGCCGTCGAGATCGGGCTGATGGCCACGCGGTTCCCGGCGTCCCCGGCGCCCGCTCCAGGGCGGCCGCCGGGTACTCCCGGAACCCCCGGCGGGTCGCCGCCGCGCTGGCCGCGCCGCCAGCTGGGGCTGCTGTGGGG
>JBOHBY010001201.1:0-5695 GCA_050698635.1 Spirillospora sp. | reverse complement strand
CGCCGGGCGGTCAGACGACGGCGCCCGAGTCGTGCGTGGTGCGGCGGGACGGTCGGGCCTTGGTCTTGCGCTGCGGCGGCGGGGCCTTCGCGAAGCGCTCCAGGACGACCGCCAGCGGCGTCGCGGTGAACACGCTGGAATACGTGCCGACGACGATCCCGATCAGCAGCGCGATGGCGAAGTCGGTCAGCGAGTCGCCGCCGAGGAACGCCAGCGCGCCCAGGATGAACAGCGCGCCCATCCCGGTGTTGATCGTCCGCGGGACGGTCTGCAGCACGCCCCGGTTCGCGATCGCGGCGAACCGTCCCTTCGGGTTCTCGCCCCACATCTCCCGGACGCGGTCGAACACGACCACCGAGTCGTTGACCGAGTACCCGATGATCGTGAGCAGCGCCGCGAGGAACACCCCGTCGATCGGTTTGCCGAGCCAGGCGAAGACACCGGTGACGATCGTGATGTCGTGGAACATGGCGAGGACGGACCCGGCCGCGAACGTCCAGCGGAACCTGATCGTCAGGTAGGCCAGCTGCACCAGCAGCGCGACGCCGAGGGCGATGAGCGCCTTGGTGCGCAGCTCGTCGCCCAGGCTCGGGCCGATCAGCTCGTCGCGCTGCTTGGTGGCGCCGCCGCCCTTCTCCGCCAGGGCGTCGTGGACGCGCTTCTCCTGCTCGTTGCTCAGGTCGACCGTCCGGACGGAGATGTCGTCCTTCCCCGACGTCTGGACGACGGCGCGCGGGAACCCGGCGTCGGCGACGGCGGAGCGGGCGACGTCGATGTCCACGGGACGGCTCGTGGAGTACTCGACGAGCCGTCCGCCGGTGAACTCCACGCCGTAGTTGAGGCCGCGGCTGAAGATCCCCGTCGCGGCCAGGACGACGGCGAGCCCGGAGATCCCGAGCCAGAGCTTGCTGCGTTTCATCAGGTCGGGGCCGCTGTCCTCCAGCCACCGCCGGATCCGCCCGGCGCCGCTGAGACCGCCCGCCCTGCCCTTGGTGAGCTTCGGGAACCGCGCGGCGGCGGCGTCGGTGAGGACGCGGCTCACCAGCATCGCGGAGACCAGGGACGCCAGGACGCCGATGGTCAGCGTGACCCCGAACCCCTTCACCGGTCCCGACGCGAGGAAGAACAGCAGGGCGCCCGCGAGCAGCGTCGTGACGGCGGAGTCCGCGATCGCCGACCACGCCTTGTCGAACCCTGTGGCCAGGACCGTCCGTGCGCTGCGTCTGGGCGTGGCGCCCAGCTCCTCTCTCGCGCGCTCGAAGGCCAGCACGTTGGCGTCGATGGCCATGCCGATGGCGAGGACGAACCCGGCGAGGCCGGGCAGGGTCAGCGTCGCGCCGACGGCGACGAGCGCGGCGTAGGAGATCAGCGCGTAGCCGGCCAGCGCGACGGTGGCGAAGAACCCGACGAGCCGGTAGACGGCCACGATGAACAGGCCGGTCAGGATGATGCCGATGACGGCGGCGCGGGCGCTGGCGTCGATCGCCTCGTCGCCGAGCGTCGGCCCCACCACCCGCTGCTCGATGATCTTCACGGGGACGGGCAGCGAGCCGCCCTCGATCAGCGCGGCGAGGTCCTTGGCCTCACCGGCGCTGAAGTCCCCGGTGATCTGCGTCGACCCGCCGGCGATCCCGACGCCGCACGCCACGCTCTCGGTGACGCCCGGCGAGGAGATCACCTTGCCGTCCAGGACGATCGCGATCCGCCGCTCGTCGCCCGCCGCGCAGGCGGCCTTGGCGGTCAGCTTCTCCCACGTCTTGCCGCCGCCGCCCTTGAAGTCGACGTTGACGGACCAGCCGCCGAGGTTCTGCGAGTCGTAGGACGCGCTCGCAGAGCCGATCCCGGCGCCGGTGAGCGCGGCGGGGCCGATCAGGATCGGCTGTCCGCTCTCGTCCGGGATCAGCTGCTGCCCCGGCCCCGCCCGGCCCGTGTTCGGCAGCACCGGATGGGCGGTGAGCTGCGCGGTCTTCCCGAGCGTGTCGGTCGCCCTGGACGGGTCCTGCACGTCGGGCAGCTCGACGATCAGCCGCCGGTCACCGGACCTGGTGATCGACGACTCCGCGACGCCGAGCGCGTCGACCCGGCGGTGCAGCACCTCCCGGGCGCGGTCGGTGGACTCCCGGTCGGCCTTCACGGTCGGCGTGTTCTGCGTTTCGAGGACGATCTGGGTGCCGCCGCGCAGGTCGAGGCCGAGGCGGGCGGGTTTGGACCAGGCGAAGTAGAACGAGGTGGCGAGGACGGCGAACGCCAGTACCGCCCGCACCACATTGGCGCGAGTCAAAGGGAACCTCCACACGGGCTTCGGCGCCGTACGGCTGCGCGGCACCGCGGACGACTAGCTCAGATCCGTGGGGAGGTGGGTGGGGCGCGCCCTCGCGGGACGCCCCTGGGGGCGAGATCGGTGACGGCGCGTCCGGGAACGGCCCGGAGGACACGCCAGGACGGCACCCGCGGTTCGGCACCGGACGCGGGAGGGGAGGCGACGGACGGCTGCGCGGCATGGGGCTGCCCCGTGGACGCCGGCTGCGCCGTGTAGGAGAGGAGCGCCGCCGACGCGGCCTGCACGTGCTGTGCCTGCGGGCGCGTGCCCGGACGGTGTTTCGTGGACGACCTCGTCCGGGCGGGCGCGTTCTGCGCCGCCCCGCTCCGGACACCGCTGATCGACCCGGTGGGGGACGACGTCCCGCCGTGCGTCCCGGCGTACGTCCCGGCGCCGGCGGGGCCGGCCACGAAGCCGAGCAGTCCCAGCGCGACGACCAGCAGCCGCGCGACGGGGCGGGCCGGACGGTACAGGTCACGCATCCCGCCCCTCCCCTCCGGCTCGGTGGTCGGTGTGCTGCCACCCACGATGCCGGGAGGCGGCGGGCGGTCCAGCCAACCTAGCCCAGGTTCACCGCGCTGGAGACGCCGTTCGCACGGCCTTGACGAAACACGGAAGGCCGCCCCGCACTGGGGCGGCCTCCCGCTCCGCGCCTGCCGAGTCCGCGTCCGGCCTGGTCAGCAGCCCAGGAGCTGCGCGGCGAGGAAGGCCTCGACCTGGCCGATCGCGATGCGCTCCTGGCTCATCGAGTCGCGTTCACGGACGGTGACCGCGTCGTCGTCCAGGGTGTCGAAGTCGACGGTGACGCAGAACGGCGTGCCGATCTCGTCCTGGCGGCGGTAGCGGCGGCCGATGGCCCCGGCGTCGTCGAACTCGACGTTCCAGTTCCGGCGCAGCCGCGCGGCGAGGTCGCGGGCCTTCGGGGACAGGTCGGCGTTGCGCGACAGCGGCAGCACCGCGGCCTTGACCGGCGCGAGCCTGCGGTCGAGCCGCATGACGTTGCGCTTTTCCATCTTGCCCTTGGCGTTGGGCGCCTCGTCCTCGGCGTAGGCGTCCATCATGAACGTGAGCGTGCACCGGTCGACGCCCGCCGCGGGCTCGATCACGTACGGGACGTAGCGCTCGCCGGACTCCTGGTCGAAGAACGACAGGTCGGTGCCGGACGCCTTGGAGTGCGTCGACAGGTCGTAGTCGGTGCGGTTGGCGATGCCCTCAAGCTCGCCCCACTCGCCGCCGATGAAGTCGAAGCGGTACTCGACGTCCACGGTCCGCTTGGAGTAGTGGGACAGCTTGTCGGCCGGGTGCTCGAAGAGCCGCAGGTTCTCCTTGCGGATGCCGAGGTCGACGTACCACTGCATGCGCTCGTCGATCCAGTACTGGTGCCATTCCTCGTCGCTGCCCGGCTTGACGAAGAACTCCATCTCCATCTGCTCGAACTCGCGGGTCCGGAAGATGAAGTTGCCGGGCGTGATCTCGTTGCGGAACGACTTGCCGACCTGCCCGATCCCGAACGGGATCTTGCGGCGCGACGACTGCTGGACGTTCAGGTAGTTGATGAAGATGCCCTGCGCGGTCTCGGGACGCAGGTAGGCCAGGCCCGACTCGTCCTCGACCGGGCCGAGGTAGGTCTTGAGGAGGCCGTTGAACATCTTCGGCTCGGTGAAGGAGCCCTTGACGCCGCAGTTCGGGCAGGCGATGTCGGCCAGGCCGTTCGCGGGCGGGCGGCCGTGCTTGTCCTCGTAGCCCTCGGTGAGGTGGTCGGCGCGGAAGCGCTTGTGGCAGGACTGGCACTCGGTGAGCGGGTCGACGAACGCCTGGACGTGGCCGCTGGCCTCCCAGACCTCGCGCGCGAGGATGACGCACGAGTCGAGGCCGACGACGTCGTCGCGGCCCTGCACCATGGACTTCCACCACTGGCGCTTGACGTTGTTCTTCAGCTCGACGCCGAGCGGCCCGTAGTCCCAGGAGGCGCGGAGCCCGCCGTAGATCTCGCTCGACGGGTAGACCAGGCCCCGCCGCTTGGCGAGGTTGACGATCGTTTCCAGCACATCGGAACGGCGTGCCATGAAATATTCTCCATCCGGCTGGCGGTCGGCGGGACTGAGTGCGCCCGGTCCGCCGCGGAAACGGCGGGTGGCGGCAGTTGCGATCCCCGATGATGGCGCCCTGGCGGCCGGCCGACAGCGATGCGGTCGTGCGACAGGGCGGTCGTGCCCGGCGCCTGCGAGCATTTCTCAGCTTAGGGCACGGCCGAGTCTAGTAGACGCGGCCGTCGACGATGTTGCTGTCGATGTTGAGGGTGACGCCGCCGTGCCGCTCCTTGTGGCCGCCGCGGTACTGCTTGATGCGGCGGTGCGGGCGCCACAGGTCGTCCGGGACGAACGGGTCGCCGTACACCTTGGCCTTGCCGTTCCAGTTGGCGAACCAGACGGCGACGGGCCTGCTGATGTTCTCGGCGCGCCCCACGTCCCGGATCCCGGACGCGGCGCTGCTGTAGAGGCATGGGTCGTACCCCGTGGCCTTCAACCGGCGGACCCAGCTGTCCACGAACCGCAGGACGGCCGCCTTGCACCCGGGCTTCTTGCTCTTGTACGCCTCCATGTCGTAGTAGATGGGGGCGCCTTCCGGGATGCCGAGCGCCCGCGCCTTGCGTGCCGCGTCCACCGCGGCCTTGGCGCCCTGCGACGCGGCGTTCTTCGCGGTGAAGCGCTGCGGACGGCTGCCGCAGGGCGCCTGGAGGCCGACGTAGGTGGGCGTGATCCGGTAGCCCATGTCCCGCACCCGGCGCACCCATCCCTCGGTGAGGTTGGGCTGGGCGCATCCGCGCGCCGCGCCGCCGATGTAGATGTTGGTGACCTTGAACGAAGGTCGCCACGCCTTCATGGCCGACAGCGACGGGGCCGTGCAGGTGTCGAACCCCTTGCCCCGCACCCACGGGCGCGCGACCACCGGCGACGAGACGGAGTCCTCCGGAGGGAACGGCGTGTCGTGCCGGACGTCCCGCGTGGCAGGCGTACGAGGCCGCACGGGAGAATTGGGGTTCAGGCGGGTGTCGCGGAGCATGCGCTGGAGGCCCGCGAGGTCCGTCCCGTACACGCCGGTGATGGTCACGCCCGCCTCGGGGACTGTGAGCAGCGCCTCATGGCCGACGGTCGGCGGGATCGTGAGCGTGGCGAGGCTGTCGCCGTGCACGACCGTCCGGGACGAGCGGTCGTGGCCGGCGGCCCGCACACGCTCGGCGGGCTGGATGTGGACGGCCTCGGTACGGCCGACGAGCCGGGCCGGGCAGTCGGGCCGCGGGCCGGGCCGTCCGAGGTAGACGGCGCGCCGGTCGTAGCGGACGCAGCGGGACGGGTCCCGGTCGAGGTCGTGGAC
>JBOHBY010001200.1:0-2412 GCA_050698635.1 Spirillospora sp. | reverse complement strand
CTCCACCGACGGGCGCGCGGGGAGCGGCAGGCCGTACCCCGGCTGCGGGGGCATCCCGGGTCCGCCCATCGGAGGCATCCCCGGGCCGGGACCCATCCCCATTCCCGGGAGCATGCCCGGAGGCATTCCGGGTCCGCCCGGCCCCGGTCCGCCGGGCCCCGCGGGCGGCGGCGGAGGCGGCCAGGAGGCACCGCCCGGGGACTCCCACCCCGGAGGCGGCGGAGGGTTGCTCATCTGGTCACGTCCTTCCAGGTCAATTGACCCCAATGCCAAGCCTAGTGTGCAGTAAAACCATGACATCGCGCGCCTCGAATGTGGAGGAGCCCGGTCACAATCCCCCTGGAGGCTGATCACGGGGGATACTTGGTACGACGCAGGCGAGGAGGATCTGGTGCATAACTATTTCGACACATATGTCGTCGTAGTCGTACTGCTCGTCGTCGGTGCCGGGATCGTCGGCGGCGGCCTCGCCGCGAACCGGATGCTGCGGCCGCACCGTCCCACCGCCGAGAAGCTGACCACGTACGAGTGCGGTGTCGACCCGGTCGGCGAGGGCTGGGCGCATTCATATGTGCGCTACTACGTGTTCGCCTACCTGTACGTGGTGTTCGCCGTGGACGCGGTGTTCCTCTTCCCCTGGGCGACGGTCTTCTCCGCACCCGGTTACGGCGCGACGACGCTCGGTGAGATGTTCGTCTTCCTGGCCTTCCTCGCCGCCGGGCTCGCCTACGCGGGCAAGAAGGGCGTGCTGTCCTGGGTCTGACTGGTCCTGGGTCTGACCCTCGTCCGGTGGCCCGGCAGGTGCCTCGTCCGGTGGCTCGTCCGGTGGCTCGGCAGGGATTGATCCGTCTGGGCCCTGGCGAGATCGCGGCGGGCTGTAACAATGCTCCCGTGGGCACTATCGATCTACCGCCGCCGACCGTGGGACCGCTGTCGCGGCTGGCCCCCAAGCCGGTCAAGTTCGTGCTCAACTGGGGCCGCCGCTACTCGCTGTGGGTCTTCAACTTCGGCCTGGCCTGCTGCGCCATCGAGTTCATCGCGACGTCGATGGCCCGGCACGACTTCATCCGGCTCGGCGTCATCCCGTTCGCGCCGGGCCCCAGGCAGGCCGACCTCATGGTCGTGTCCGGCACGGTCAGCGACAAGATGGCGCCCGCGGTGCGCCGCCTGTACGAGCAGATGCCCGAGCCGAAGTACGTCATCTCGTTCGGCGCCTGCTCCAACTGCGGCGGCCCGTACTGGGACTCCTACTGCGTGACGAAGGGAGTCGACCAGATCATCCCGGTGGACGTGTACGTCCCCGGCTGCCCGCCCCGTCCGGAGGCGCTGCTGCACGGCATCGTCCGGTTGCAGGAGAAGATCGCGGGCGAGTCGCTCGGCGACCGCTACAGCGCGAACGGGCCCGGCGGGCTTGGCGGGCCCGGCGGTGAATCGGTGACGCCGCCGCCCGCGCCGCGTCCGCTCACGGCGACGGTTCTGCGGCGTCCGATCCAGCCGCCGCCCCCGCCCCCGCCTGCGGACGAGCCGGAACAGGATGAGCAGGACGAGAGCGTCAGCGAGGCCGGACCGAACGACGAGACCGTGCCCGTCTGGCACCTCGGCGAGGCCGAGCCCCAGGCGCCGGATGACGGGGCGGAGGCGCCGACCGCTGAGGTGCCGGTCGTCGAGGCCGCGCCCGAGGCCGCGTCCGAGGCCGCGTCCGAGGCCGCGCCCGAGATGGAGGCCGAGGTGGAGGCCGTGCCCGTCCGGCCGGAGGAGGACGAGACGCGGCCCGTCCCGGTCGTCGAGGAGGCGCCCGGCGTGCATCCGGCCGACGACATCACGATGCCCGTCCCGCCCGTCGCCGACAGCGATCATGATCCGTCGATCATTCCCGGGCTGGTCGATGACGGGCACGACGACCAGATCGGACGCGACCGGTGAACGCCGAGCCGGAGGGACAGCCCGTCCAGCGGGCACTCGTGGACGCCTGGACCGCCCGCTTCGGCGACGAGATCTCCACCGAGGAGACGTTCGGCGGCCTGGCCGTCGGGGTGCCGCCCGAGCACTGGCTGGACGCGCTGACCTTCGCCCGCGACGACCTGTCCTGCGGGTTCTTCGACTGGCTGACCGGCGTGGACGAGCTGGACGAGGGCTTCGCCGTCGTCGTCCACGTGTACTCGCTGGAGCGGCGCCACCATCTGCTGATCAGGACGCGGGTGCCGAAGCGCGCGCCCGTCCTGCCGTCGGCGGTGGGCGTCTACCGAGGGGCCGAGTGGCACGAGCGGGAGACGTCGGAGATGTTCGGCGTGCTGTTCGAGGGCCATCCGAACCTCGTCCCGCTGCTGCTTCCGGACGGGTTCGAGGGCCATCCGCTCCGCAAGGACTTCGTGCTCGCCGCCCGTGTCGCCAAGCCGTGGCCGGGCGCCAAGG
>JBOHBY010001199.1:0-8599 GCA_050698635.1 Spirillospora sp. | reverse complement strand
GGAGACGATGCTGCGCGGCGTGCGCGAAGTGCCACCGGGATGCTGCGTGCGCCTCCCTGCCGATGGCGGCCCACCCCGCGTGGAGCGGTACTGGGAGCCGCGAGAGCGCATCGACGAGACCCTCTCGCCCGGCGATCACGCCGCCCGCCTGCGCGCCCTGCTCGAAGCGGCGACCGCGCGGAGGCTGCCGCCCGCCGACCCGGTCGCGGTGCTGCTGTCCGGGGGCGTTGACAGCAGCCTCGTGACCGCGCTCGCCGCCAAGCTGCACGACGCCCCGGTCAACACCTACTCGATCTGCTTCGGCCGCGACCTGCCCAACGAGCTGGCGTACTCCGGCCTCGTCGCGGCCCACTGCGCGACCCCGCACCGGGTGCTGACCGTGTCGGGGGAGACGGTCGCGTCCCGCCTCCCGGACACCGTCGCGCGGCTCGCCAACCCCGTCGGCGACCCGCTCACCGTCCCCAACCTGCTGCTGGCCGAGGCGGTCGCCGCGGACGGGCACCGCGTCGTCCTCAACGGCGAGGGCGGCGACCCGGTCTTCGGCGGCCCGAAGAACCTGCCGATGCTCGTCCGCGAACTCCACCACGACGATCCAGGACCGGACGCCCGCGCCAACGCCTACCTGCGCACCTACCGCAAGTGCTACACCGACCTGCCCATGCTGCTGACGCCCGCCGTCCTCGCCGAACTCGGAACCGCCCCGCCACCCGAGCGGTTCGTCGCGCCCTATCTCCGCCCGGACGGCCCCGACGGAATGAGCACCCTCCTCAACCAGCTACTGCACTGCAACCTGCGGACCAAGGGCGCTTACCACATCCTCGGCAAGGTCGAACGGATCACCGCGTCGCAGGGATTGCAGGGCCGCGCGCCGCTGTTCGACCGCGCCGTCGTCGACCACGCCTTCACCGTGCCGCCGCGCTGGAAGCTCGCCGGGACGGTCGAGAAGTGGGTGCTCAAGGAGGCCGTCCGCGATCTGCTGCCGGAGACCGTCATCGACCGGCCGAAGAGCGGGATGCGCGTACCGGTGCAGCAGTGGCTTCGTGGCCCGCTGCGCGAACTGGCCGGGGACCTCCTGCTCGGCCCGCGCGCCCGCGAACGCGACCTGATCCGCGGCGACACCGTCCGGTCGTGGATGCGCGGCGAGGGCTCCCTGCTGCCCAGGCAGGGCGGCAAGCTCTGGCTCGTCCTCACCCTTGAGCTGTGGCTCAGGACGTACGACCTGTGATCGTCGCCAGCGCCCGGTCGGGTTCCCAGTGCGCCCGCAGGGACGTGATGAGCCCGGCCTCGTCCACCGTATAGACGATCACGCAGTCGATCGTCATCGTCGACCCGTCGCCCATCGCCGCCGTGATCGTCACGACATTGGCGCAGCAGGCGCCGTTGGCGAACGAGTCGGCCACAGCGAACTCGAACCCGGCGGCCTTCGCCACGAACCCGTCCCAGAACGCCTCAATACGCTCGGGCCCCCGATGACCGCGCCCCTCAGGATCGAGGAACGAGGGCCCGACCGGATCCTCGATCACCGCGTCCGGCGCGAACAGCCCCAGCCACTCCTCCTTCCGCCCCGCCGAGACGGCCAGCATGGACGCGGACGCCGCCCGCCGCGCCGGATGCCCTATAACGTGTTCTCGTTTCATATCCTGCCGATGACCTTCTCGGCGAACCGCTCGAGATGCTCGACCTTCTTCTGCAACGGCTCGGTATCGGGCCCCTTCTCATAGGGCGTCCGGAATCCGACGATGACATCGGTGACGCCTTTGTCCTCCAGCCGCCGCACGCCGTCGGCCGTGTACGCGTCCGCCGAGATCACATGGATTTCGAACGCTTCGCCGTCCTTCCCCTCCGCCTCCCGCAACCGGTCCAGCCGGCGCAACAACTCGTCCAGATCACCGCCGCCCGCGTGCATCCACCCGTCCCCGCGCACCACCGCGCGCCGCAGCGCCGCCTCGCTGTGCCCCCCGACCAGGATCGGGAACGCCCGCGCCGGTGCCATCTTGATCGCCGGAATGTCGAAGAACTCGCCGTGGAACTCGAAGTACCCGCCACGGCTCAGGCCCCGAACGACGTCGATGGCCTCGTCCATCCGTCGCCCGCGCCGCTCCCACGGGACGCCCATCACGTCGAAGTCCTCCCGCCACGGGCTGATCCCCACCCCCAGCCCGAGCCGCCCGCCGGTCAGGCAGGCGACCGACGCCGCCTGCTTGGCGACCAGCACCGGCGGCCGGACCGGCAGCTTCAGTACGAACGGCGTGAACCGGATCGTGCTGGTCACCGCCCCCATCGCCGCGATCAGCGTGAACGTCTCGATGAACGGCTTGTCCTCAAGGAACTCTCGCCCGCCGTCCACCGTGTACGGATACACCGAATCCGACACCTCCGGATAAACAAGCGAGTCGGCGACCGCCATGCTCGCGTACCCCGCCGCCTCGGCGGCTTGAGCCAGCGGCAGATAAAACGCCGGGTCCGTCATAGCCTCCGCATACGTGAACCTCACCCTCGAATACTAGAACCTGTTCCACCTGCCCGCCAGGCACCATGATGGCTCCATGACCCCTGACCCCGCCGACGTCTCGGCGAAGACATGGGAACTGCTCGTCGCGGAGGGCGTGGAGAGATCCTTCCGCGCGGGCGACGTCCTGCTCCGGCAGGGCGATCGGCCATCGCACGTGCTCCTGCTGGTGACAGGCAGGGTCAAGGCCCTGCTCACCCTCCCGGACGGGGAGGTGCTGCTCCTCGCCCTGCGCGGCCCGGGTGAACTCCTCGGCGAGATCGCCGTGCTCGGCGGCGACGACCGCTCCGCGACGCTCATCGCCATCGACCCGTGCGTCACCCGCGCCCTGCCCGCTGACCGGTTCCGCGCGCTGATGCGTTCGTCCGGCGCCGGGGAGGAACTGCTCCGCCGGGCGGTGCGGCGGCTCCGCGAAGGCGAGGCGTGGCGGGCGGAGACGGCCGCGCTACCCGCGGGACCCCGCGTTGTTCGCGCGCTGCTGCGTCTCGCACTCCCGGGCGACGGGCACACGCTGGAGGTGGGCCTCGGGCAGACGGAGATCGGTCAGGCGATCGGCCTGCACCGCAGCGTCGTCGCGGCCGAGTTGGCGCGGCTTCGCGGATTGGACGTCGTCGCCACGCACCGAGGCCGCACCGTCATCACCGACCTGCCGCGCCTGCGCGCCCTGGCCGGATCGGGCCCCGGCATTGTCTGAAATCCGACAGTGCCCTCGACGGCTTGTCTGCAAGGTGGTGGGGAGCCGTCGCCACCGAGGAGCCACCGAGGAGAAGGCCCATGGAAGCGTTCCGCGCATTGCTCGTCGTCGACGCCGAGAAGTTCAGCACCCATCGCGACGCCCAACTGCCCGACCTTCATCTGGAGATCCGGCGCGCGCTGGCCGTGGCCTGCCAGGAGAGCGGGCTCGGTGACACGTGGGAGAACGTCCGGTTCGCGGAGAGCACCGGGGACGGAGTCCTCGCCGTCCTGCCGCTGGACGCGGTGCGGGCACTCATCGACCCGTTTCCGCTTCGGCTGCAGAAGGCGCTCGCGGCGGCCGCACCGGAGCTGCGGGCGCGGGATCTCCGGCTGCGGCTTCGCGTGGCCCTGCACATCGGGCTCGTGGACGACGAACGCCCCGACGCCCCCGGCATCTCGACCGCCACGGTCGACGTCAACCGGCTCCTCGACTCCGGCCCCTTGCGGGACGCGCTGAAGTACAGCGACCCGGAGGTCACGTTCGCCGCGTTCCTCGTCTCGGCGGAGCTGTTCGCGAGCTACGTCGAGGGCGGGCGCACCGGCCTGCGCGCAAGCCAGTTCTCGAAGGTGCACGTGAAGGTGAAGCAGTTCGACCGGCCCGCGTTTCTGTACGTGCCCGTCCCGTCCCAGGTCGACAATCCGCCCGTCGAGGCGGACGAACCCGTTCCCCGGCTCCGGCCAGAGCCCCGGCCAGCGCCTGCTGGGCCGTCGATCAGCGGTGTCACGATCAGCGGGGACGGCGCGCAGACCGCGTTCGGCAACACCGTCGGCGGCGACTTCCGGCAGGAGCGGTGATGACGGCGACGATCGAGGACGTCACGATCAGCGGCGACGACACCCAGAACGCCATCGGCAACACCGTCTCGGGTGATCTCGTCCAGACGCAGCTCACGTTCGTCCGGGGACGTCCGTCGATGGTCCTGTCGGAGGCGGAGATCGACGAGCGCGTCGCCGGGTACGTGCGCGTCCGCAACCACGAGGTGATCGTGGACGTTCTCGCGCGTCGGCAGGTCATCGCGCTCTCCGGGCCTCCCGGCGACGGGGTGGCGACCACGGCGGTCGCCGCGCTGCGCGAGGTGCGTCCGAGCCTGCCGATCCGTCTGTTCTCCCCCGGGGAGGAAGACGTCGAGGAGATCTCGGGTGCGGCGCGCGGTTACCTCGTTCGCGCGGGTGACGAGGAGGAGTCGCGGGTGCGGGCCTGCATGGAGGCGGTTCGCGCTTCCGGTGGCTTCCTGCTCGTGGTGGGGACCGAGGCGGAGCAGCGAAGGTTCGGCGAGTTCCTCCCGGCGATCCCGGTGGATCCGCCACCGCCGGGCGCGGTCTTCCGGCGTCGGCTGGAGCGGCGTGGTCTCGGCGGCGGCTGGGCGGACTGGCCCCGTGCCGTGGAGTTGCTGAAGGAGGCGTCGCCTGGGGACGCCCGCCGCCTCGCCGACCTCGTCGCGGAGCTCGACGACGAGCTGGAGGTCGAGCGGGCCTACCGGCGGTGGAAGGAGCAGCTGAGCGGGTGGTTCACCGAGCATTCCGGGCTCCGCGACCAGGCGCTGCTCGTCGCCGCCGCGACGATCGCCCCGGCGGACGAGACGAGCGTGTACGGCGCCGCGCTGTCGCTGGCCAGGCAACTGGGGATCAGGGTGGAGGGCGGTGGCCTGGCCTGGTGCCCGTCCGCCGGGCTGAGCGAGTTGCTCGGCGCGGAGCGGGTGGACGACCGGATCGAGTTCCGCCGCCACGGGTACGCGGAGTCGGTCCTGCGGCATGTCTGGGACGACTATCCGCTGGCCCGGATGGACCTGCTGTCCTGGCTGTCGACCCTGCCCACCGACGACGTGGTGGTGCTGCCGTCCGGGCTGCGCGGCAAGCTCGTCGAGGTGTTCGCCGACCTCGCCGCCGAGCACGGGGCGGCGGCGAAGATCGTCCAGATGGCGGAGTCGTGGGCGGGGGACCGGTACAGGTCGGCCGACCTGTCCTACATCGCGCTGGCCCGGACCTGCCTGCACCCGCTCGTCGGAGGCAGGGTCCGCAGGAGGCTCTACGAGCTGTCGCTGCTCCGGCAGGTGCCGCAGACGTTGAAGCTGACCGTGGTGCGCGTCTGTCAGGTACTGGGGGAGGCGCACGTGTCGATCGCGCTGACGCGGTTGAAGCACCTCGCTACGCGCGGCAACGAGCAGGTGCGGGACGAGGTGGTGGCCGTCGCGCGTGAGCTGGCGGGCGCGCATCCGCGTGCGGTGCTGGACGCGGCGCGCGAGTGGTGCCTGTCGTCGGTCCGGCTGGCGGGGCGGCAGGACGGTCCGCGCCGCGCCGATGTGGGGCTGCGGCTGATGCTCGATCTGCTGCCCGACGGCCCGGCGCGGCACGTCCTGGACGTCATCGATCATCTGGCGAGCCATGGCGATGAGCGGATCCGTTCGGTGGCGTTGGCGGCGGCGCGGGAGCTGGCCGTCCGGCATCGGCGGGAGGTGCTCGGCGCGGCGCTGGCCTGGACGAGCGGCACTGACGGGAATCCGTACGCGACGGCGACGACCCGGGCGTATCTGGGCACGGCGCTGTTCCTGCACCTGGCGGCCGAGCGGGACGCCGGCGGGCTCGCGGAGGCGCTGACCGGCCCAGGGGCGGTCGAGCCCATGGCATGCACGCCGGCGTGGCGGGAGGCGATGGCCGCCGAGGCCCGTGACGCGGCCGGGCATGACGGCTTCGCCGACGCGGCGGCCCTGTGGCTGGACACGGCGGTCGCGCGGCCGGATCTGCGTCCGAGGGTCGTCGCGGTGCTCGTGTCGGCGGCGGGGGTGGATCCGGGACGTCGGGCGTACGTGGTGGATTTCGTCCGGGCGTGGTCGGGGGGTCGTCGCGACCGGCGGGAGGTCAGGGACGACGTCCTGGTCCGGGTTCTTGATCCCGGGTGGAAGCGGCTTCTGCTGTTGGTGTGGGTGCGGGCGCGGCGGGCGGTCATGGGTGCCGGGGGGTGAAAAGCAGGCAGGGCGTGCGCCGCGGGGGTGGCGTACGCCCTGCCTTTGGGGTGGGTTTCAGGTCGTCAGCGGCGGAGGCCGCCCACTGAGGCGGTTCTTGGGCTGTCCTGGGTCAGGACGTAGGACTTGCCTCCGAAGGTGAGGACGAAGTTGGACGGTGTCACGATCGGCAGCTGGTAACTCAGCGCGATCGTCGCGGAGCTCCCGTTGGGGATGCTCGTGTAGCTCGGGACGGTGAGGGTGGCTCTATGGAAGTCGCCCTTCAGGCCGCCGGTGTTGTTGCCGGTATGGCCTGCCTGGACGGAGAGCGTCCAGCCCGTCTGCTGGGTCATCGTCGACGGCGCCGAGGTGCCGTAGTCGAACTTGAAGGTCGCGCCGCCCGGGATGGCCTGTCCCGAGTTGTTGGTGATGCGCATCTTCGGGGTGATCGGGTAGTTGGCGTCGCCCACGGGGAAGTTGACCAGGTCGACCTTCACGTCGAGGAGGTCGGTGGGCATCGTCTTGTCGGACTTGAGGTTCCCGTACGGGGCGGCGTTCTTGAGGCCGTCGTTGATCACGTTGATCAGCGTCTGGCCCATGAAGTACTCGCCCTTGCCGTCGTTGCGGGCGGGGTCCCAGGCGTAGTCGCCGGAGAGCTCCCAGATCATGATGCCGCCGATGCCCTTGTCGGCCACGTACTTGGCCTTGGCCGCGAGCGACTCCTCGTCCTCGGTGGACAGGAACACCTTCTCGGTGGAGTTCCAGAGCCACGGCGTCTTCATGGTGGCGTTGTAGTTGCGGGTGTAGGTGCCGACGAGACGGTCGTCGGGGTCGTTGGCCGGGTCGAGGCCGTAGTCGCCGATGTAGGTGCCGGGAAGGCCCTTTTCGAGGTTCTTGGCGTGCCACATCGGGTTGCTGCCCGACGCCATTTCCTTGCCGTTCTCCAGGTCGTGCCAGATGTTGTCGATGCCGATTCCTCCGTCGCCACACGGCGTTTCGGAGCCGACATCGCCCGCGGTGCCCTTCGGACACTGCTTCTGATCAGGCAGGGCCGACTTGCCCCACAACCCGTTCGTGCCGCCGTTCACGTTCTTCCACCCGCGGGTGTAGAACGGGACGCCGATATTGATACGGCCGGCCTGCATCGAACCTCGGAAGTAATGATAGGCCCAGTCGGTATTCAGATACCCCATTCCGTAGGCGTTGTAGACGCCGCCCTCCTGGAGCTCGTTGTCCTTGCCGTCGTCGTACAGGGCGGCGTTCGGGCCGACGAAGTGGTTCCACGTCCCGTGCAGGTCGTAGGACATGATGTTGGCGTAGTCCAGGTACGGGACGACCTGGTAGCTGTCGTGCCCGCGCAGGATCCAGCCGGATGCCGAGACGGCGGCGGTCAGCAGGTAGTGCTTGCCGTCGGCCGCGCCCGCCGCGTCCAGCTTCTCGCGCAGCGTCTTCATGAGGGCCACGTATCCGGCCATCAGCTTGGCGCGCCGCGGGTTGGAGAAGGTGAAGTCGTCGGGGTGCCCGGCGTACTGCATCGACGTGGCGTACTCGTAGTCGATGTCCGCGCCGTTGAATCCGTACTTGCGCAGGAAGTCGACGACGGAGTTGGCGAACGTGTCGATCTTCGCCTGGCTGTCGGTCATCGTGTAGAAACCGCCGGACGCGACGCGCTCGCCGTTCTCCTTGAGGTAGCCGCCGGTCTCCGCCCAGCCGCCGATCGAGATCAGCGTCTTGACGTTCGGGTTCTGCTTCTTGTACTTGTTCAGCAGGTTGAAGTGGCCCTTGTAGGGGAGCGACGGATCCATTTCCGCGCCTTCGACCTCAGGCCATTCCATCCCGGTCGCCGGGTTGTTCGGGCTGTCGGCGCCGACCGAGACCTTGTTCTGGTCGTCGACGTGCGCGAAGGCGTAGTTGAGGTGGGTGACCTTGTCCCACGGGATGTCGCTGGGGAGGTAGCGGGGCTTCTTGTCCTTGCCGGTCCGCCAGCTGGTGAAGTAGCCGATGGCGCGGCGCGGGTGGCCCTGGCCCATCTTCTCGCGGCCGTCCTCGTCATAGACCTCGCAGTAGGCGGGGGTGACGCCCGGCGTCTGGTAGAGGCCGTCGGGGCGGCAGCCTCCGGTGCCGGGACCGATGGTGGCGGTCACCTCGTTGCTGACCTCGGAGAACTGGCCGATGGAGTCCTTGGCCCTGACGGCGAAGCGGTAGCTTCCCGGGCGCAGGCCGGTGACCTTGGCGGTGGTGCCGGTGACCGACTGGGCGACCGAGCCGTTCTGCAGCACGTCGTAGCCGGTCACGCCGTTGTCGTCGCTGGCGGCCTGCCAGGCGAGTTCGACGGTGTCGCCCTCGGTCGAGGTGACGCGCAGGTCGGCGGGCTTGGACGGCGGCGCGTCCTCCCCCGACCCGGGGGTGGTGACGG
>JBOHBY010001198.1:0-7754 GCA_050698635.1 Spirillospora sp. | reverse complement strand
GCTCGGCCTCGCTGCCGGGCAGCGCGGACGCCTGCGGCGCGAAGTGCCCGCCGACCGCGCCGGTGCCCCGTCCGTCGCCGCGCTCGGCGATCAGCAGGAGGCTGAGGAGCGCCAGCAGCAGGATGGTGCCCTGGAGGAACAGGGTCGGGCCGTCCACGCCGAGGGCGCCTTCGGCGGCGACCTCGTGCGGGTCGTCGCGCCAGGCGAGCGCGGCCGTCCAGGCGAACCCGCCGGCGAGGCCGAGGAAGGCGAGCGGGACCTGGAGGTAGTAGCGCCAGGTCCGTCCGACGAACGCCTCGACGAGCACCCCCGCCACGGCGACGCCGAAGACCAGCAGCATCGGGGCGAGCTGCCCGTACTCGATGTGCGGCGCGGGGATGTCACCGCCCTGCGCGAGGACGGCGCCTACCTGGGCGCTCGCTTGACCGCCGGTGTTCATGGACGGGCTCCGTTCTCGGCGACGTCACCGGTGATGTCCGGCGCCGGGTCGTGCTTGTCGACCCGCACCAGGGTCTCCTTCACCGACGGGTTGATCACGTTCAGCACCGGCTGGGGGAAGACGCCCATCGCCACGATGATCGCGATGATCGGCGCGACGGCCCACTTCTCGCGGGCGTTCAGGTCCTTCATGCCCTCGACGGCGGGGGCCTTCGGGCCGCCCATGGTCCGCTGGTACATCCATAGGATGTAGATCGCGGCGAGGACGACACCGCTGACGGCGAGCGCACCGGCCCACTTGTAGCGGTCGAACGTCCCGACGATCACCAGGAACTCCGAGACGAACGTGGACAGGCCGGGCAGCGACAGCCCGGACAGGCCCGCGACGAGGAACGTCCCGGCGAGCACGGGCGCCGCCTTCTGCACCCCGCCGTAGTCGGAGATCTTCGCCGACCGCCGCCGGACGATCATGAACCCGATGACCAGGAACAGCGCGCCGGTCGAGAACCCGTGGTTGACCATGTAGAGCGTCGCGCCGGACTGGCCTTGCGACGTCATCGCGAAGATGCCGAGCACGATGAACCCGAAGTGCGACACCGACGTGTAGGCGATCAGCCGCTTCAGGTCGACCTGCCCGATCGCGAGGATCGCGCCGTAGATGATGCTGAGCACCGCGAACGCCAGCACGACCGGCGTCGCCCACTTCGACGCGCCGGGGAACAGCTCCAGGCAGAACCGCAGCATCCCGTACGTGCCGACCTTGTCCAGGACGCCGACGATCAGCACCAGCGCGCCGGGCGGGGACTGCTGCGCCGCGTCCGGCAGCCAGGTGTGCACCGGCACCATCGGCGCCTTGATCGCGAACGCGACGAAGAAGCCGAGGAACAGCCATTTCGCGGTCGTCGGGTCGACGTTCATCTTCGACAGCTCGTCGAACATGAACGTGCCGTGCCCGAGGCCGCCCTCGGAGGTCGGCTTGCTCGACAGCGGGTACAGCCAGATCACCGCGACGAGCATCAGCAGCCCGCCGAACAGCGAGTACAGCAGGAACTTCACCGCCGCGTAGGAGCGCTGCGCGCCGCCGTAGTACCCGATGATGAAGTACACCGGAATGAGCATCGCCTCGAAGAAGACGTAGAACAGGAACACGTCGGTTGCGGCGAACACGCCGATCATGGCCGCTTCGAGCGTCAGCAGCAGCGCGAAGTACGTCTTCACCGAGCGCTTGGCGGGGACGTCGACGCCGCCGGACCGGTCGGCCTCCGTCCACGACGCCAGCATCACCAGCGGGACGAGGATCACCGACAGCAGGATCAGCACCAGCGCGACGCCGTCGACGCCGACCGCCCAGTGGACGCCGAACTCCTTGATCCACCAGTACTTCTCCTCGTACTGGAAGCGGGAGCCGTCGGCGTCGAACCCGGCCGCCATGACGCCGGCGAGCACCGCGACGACGAGCGAGACGCCGATCGCGAACTGCTTGACCAGCGCCTCCTTCTCCCGCGGGATGACGCTGAGCAGCACCGCGCCGACCAGTGGCAGCGCGATCAGAACGCTCAGCCAGGGAAAGTCGTCGTTCAAGAGACATTCACCGCCAGCAGGGCGGCCACCACTAGGGCGGCGCCGAGGAACATGGATAGTGCGTAGGAACGGGCGAAGCCGGTCTGGACGCGCCGGAACCGGCCGGACGTCCCGCCGATCCCGGCGGCGGTCCCGTTGACGGCGCCGTCGACGCCGCGTCCGTCGAACCAGACCGCGAGCCGGGTCAGCCACTGGCCGGGACGCATCAGCAGCGACTCGTTGAACGCGTCGCCGTACAGGTCCTTGCGGGCCGCGACGGTGACGAACGATCCCTTCGGCGCCTCGCGCGGCACCTTCCGGCTGCCGTACTGCCGCCACGCGATCGCCGCGCCGATGACCATCAGCACGAAGGTGGCGATGCCGGCCGGGGCGAGCGGCTTGAACTCGTGCTCGTGCTCGGGCGCGCCGACGACCGGTTCGAGGAAGTCGGAGAACCCGCCGAGGACGAGGAACCCGCCCGCGAAGACCGAGCCGACCGCCAGCAGCATCAGCGGCCAGATCATGACGGGCGGCGACTCGTGCGGGTGGGCGTCGTCGTCCCAGCGCTTCTCGCCGAAGAACGTCATGAACATCACGCGCGACATGTAGTACGCGGTGATGCCCGCGCCGATCAGCGCACAGGTGCCGAGGATCGCGCCGGACGTGCCGCCCTTGTCGTAGGCGACCTCGATGATGCCGTCCTTGGTGAACCAGCCGGACAGGCCCGGGAACCCGATGATGGCGAGATAACCGAGCCCGAACGTCGCGTAGGTGACGACCATGACCCCGCGGAGCGCGCCGTAGTGGCGCATGTTCACGTCGTCCTTCATGCCGTGCATGACCGATCCGGCGCCGAGGAACAGGCCCGCCTTGAAGAAGCCGTGCGCGATGAGGTGCGCGATCGCGAAGACGTAGCCCGCCTTGCCGAGGCCGGCGGCGAGGTGCATGTAGCCGATCTGCGACATCGTCGACCCGGCGAGGGCCTTCTTGATGTCGTCCTTGCCGCACCCGATGATCGCACCGAACAGCAGCGTGGCCGCGCCGACGATCGTCACCGCGAGCTGCGCGTTGTCGGACATCTCGAAGATGGGCCCGGTCCGGACGATCAGGTACACCCCGGCGGTCACCATCGTCGCGGCGTGGATGAGGGCCGACACGGGCGTCGGGCCCTCCATCGCGTCCAGCAGCCAGGACTGGAGCGGGAGCTGCGCCGACTTGCCGCACGCGCCGAGCAGGAGCAGCAGCCCGATCGCGGTGGCGGTCCCGGTGCTGAGCTCGGACGCGAGGCCGACGTGCTCGGCGCCCTCACCGAGGATCGGGCCGTAGCCGACCGTCCCGAACGTGGCGAACATCAGCGCGATCGCGATGATCAGCCCCATGTCGCCGACGCGGTTGACGACGAACGCCTTCTTCGCCGCGGTCGCGGCGGACGGCTTGTACTGCCAGAACCCGATCAGCAGGTACGAGGCGAGACCGACGCCCTCCCAGCCCAGGAACATGATCAGGAAGTTGTCGCCGAGCACCAGCAGCAGCATCGCCGCGACGAACAGGTTCAGGTAGGCGAAGAACTTACGCCGCTCGGGATCCTCGGCCATGTAGCCGATCGAGTAGATGTGGATCAGCGAGCCGACGCCGGTGATCAGCAGCACGAAGCTGATGGACAGCGGGTCCACCAGCAGGTCCATGCCGACCTTGAACGAGCCGACGTCGATGAAGTCCCACAGGTGCAGGGTCCGGCGCCGCTCCTCGGCCTCGTACCCGAGCATCTGCGCGAACATCGCCGCGCCCACCGCGAACGACGCGACCGACATCGTCACGCCGAGCAGATGCCCCCACTTGTCGGTGCGCCGCCCTCCCAGCAGGAGGATCGCCGCGCCCGCCAGCGGGAGCGCGATGAGGAGCCAGGACGCGGCCTGGATGCCTTCCGCTTTCATTCCCGGCCTCTCAGTATTTCAGCAGGTTCACATCGTCCACCGACGACGACCTGCGGGTCCGGAAGACGGTCATGATGATCGCCAGGCCGACCACGACCTCCGCCGCGGCCACCACCATCACGAAGAAGGCGATGATCTGGCCGTCCAGGTTGCCGTGCATGCGGGAGAACGACACGAACGCCAGGTTCGTCGCGTTCAACATGAGCTCGACGCACATGAACACCACGATCGCGTTGCGCCGCACGAGGACGCCGAGCGCTCCGATGGTGAACAGGATCGCCGAGAGCGCCAGGTAGTGCCCCGGACTCATTGACCAGCCTCGCCTTCACGGTCTGTGGTGGGAGCGACCGTTCCCGATTTGACGGCGCGGGCCTCGGCGTCGGCGTCCTTGGCCTCCTCGGTGACGGCCTTCACCGCGCGGACGTCCCGCTCGACGGCCTCCTCCTCGGTCCCGCCGTACAGGTCGGGGTGCCGCTCCGCGGTGTCGGTGCGGGCGGCGATGACCGGGTTGACCGACAGCTCGGACGGCGTCCCGTCGGGCAGCAGCGCCGGCATGTCGACGGCGTTGTGCCGGGCGTAGGTGCCGGGGCCCGGCAGCGGGCCCGGGTGGTCGCCGGACAGGAACCGTCCCTTGGACAGGTCCTTCTGCGTGGGCTTCGGCTCCGTCCGCTCCCGGTGCGCCAGCACCATCGCGCCGAGCGCCGCGGTGATCAGCAGCGCGCTGGTCGCCTCGAACGCGAACACGTACTTGGAGAACAGCAGCCGGGCCAGGCCGACGAGGTTGCCCTCCGCGTTGGCCTGGTCCAGGCCCGCCGAGTCGCTCAGCGCCGCGTTCCCGAGCCCGACCGTCAGCAGGACGAGGAACCCGACCGCCGCGATCACCGCCCAGAACCGCTGGCCCCTGATCGTCTCCACCAGCGAGTCGGTGGAGCTGACCCCGACGAGCATCAGCACGAACAGAAACAGCATCAGCACCGCGCCCGTGTACACGATGACCTGCACGAACGCCAGGAACGGGGCGTTCTGGATCGCGTACAGCGCGGCGAGCGACAGCATCACCGTCGCCAGCAGCAGCGCCGAGTGGACGGCCTTGCGCACCAGGATCATGCCGAGCGCGGCGCAGACCGAGACGACGGCGAGCAGCCAGAAGAAGAACGGCTCGCCCGACTGCCTGTCCGCCACGTCGCCCGCGAGCGCCGGGCCGGCGGCGAGCAGGTGAGCGGTGGTCACTTGCCCTCACCGCCCTCGTCGGACTTGAGGCCGAGACGGTAGTAGTCCTCCTCGGTGTCGCCGAGCCGCATCTCGTGCGGCGGCGCCTCCATGCCCTCGCGCAGCGGCGCCAGCAGCATCTCCTTGGTGTAGATCAGGCTCTCGCGGCTGTCGTCGGCGAGCTCGTACTCGTTGGTCATCGTGAGCGCCCGGGTCGGGCACGCCTCGATGCACAGCCCGCAGAGGATGCAGCGCAGATAATTGATCTGGTAGGTGCGGCCGTAGCGCTCGCCGGGCGAGTAGCGCTCGTCCGGGTCGTTGTCGGCGCCCTCGACGAAGATCGCGTCGGCGGGGCACGCCCAGGCGCACAGCTCGCAGCCGATGCACTTCTCCAGACCGTCCGGCCACCGGTTGAGCTGGTGCCGCCCGTGGAAGCGCGGGGCGGTCGGCTTCTTCACCTCGGGGTACTGAACGGTCTCGCTCTTCATGAACATCTGGTGGAACGAGACCCCGAACCCCTTGACCGGGTTCAGGAAATCAGTGAGTCCCACTGGTGACCTCCTCAGGAGGGGTTTGGATCGCGGACGCGCCGGCCGGCTTCCCGTCCCGTCCGTGGTAGTGGGGGGCGTCCATGGGCGGCACCGGGAACCCGCCGGCGGACGGATCGGGCCTGCCCGCCGCCTCCGTCGCGCCCGGCACGATCTCCGTGTCGTCCTCCCCGCCGCGGAGCATCTCCCAGATCGTCCCGGCGAGCAGCAGCACCGCCGCGACGACCGCGGCGACGATCACCGTCTGCCGCATGTCGTAGCCGTCGTTGCGCAGCGCGCGGATCGTGGCGACCAGCAGGATCCAGCCGAGCGAGAAGGGCATCAGCACCTTCCAGCCGAGCTTCATCAGCTGGTCGTAGCGGACGCGCGGGAGCGTGCCGCGCAGCCAGATGAAGAAGAAGATGAACAGGAAGAGCTTGACCAGGAACCACAGGATCGGCCACCAGCCCGCGTTGGCGCCCTCCCACACCGTGGACAGCGGCCACGGGGCGCGCCAGCCGCCGAGGAACAGCGTGGTGGCGAGCGCGGACAGCGTCGTGAGGTTGATGTACTCCGCGAGGAAGAACATCGCGAACTTCAGCGACGAGTACTCGGTGTGGAAGCCGCCGACCAGCTCGCCCTCGCCCTCGGGCAGGTCGAACGGGATCCGGTTCGACTCCCCCATCATCGTGATCACGTAGACGATGAAGGACGGCAGCAGCAGGATCACGAACCACTTGTCGTGCTGCGCCGCGACGATCTCCGAGGTGGACATCGAGCCCGCGAACATGAACACCGCGACGAACGACAGCCCCATCGCGATCTCGTAGGAGATCATCTGCGCGGACGAGCGGAGCCCGCCGAGCAGCGAGTACGGCGACATCGACGACCAGCCGGCCAGCACGATCCCGTAGATGCCGAGCGAGGACATCGCGAGGACGAGCAGCACCGCCACGGGAAGGTCGGTGAGCTGGAGCGCCGTCTCATGCCCGAAGATCGACACTTCCGGGCCGAACGGGATGATGGCGAACGAGATGAACGCCGGAACGGCCGACATGACCGGTGCCAGGACGAACACGACCTTGTCGACCTGGCGGGGGACGATGTCCTCCTTCAGCGCGAGCTTCACGCCGTCGGCGAGGCCCTGGAGCAGACCGAAGGGCCCGGCGCGGTTCGGGCCGACGCGCAGCTGCATCCGGCCGATGACGCGCCGCTCGATCCACATCGTCATCAGGACGGTCACCACGAGGAACGCGAAGACGACGATGACCTTGCCGCCGATCAGCCACCACGGGTCGTTGCCGAAACCCTCCAGCGGCGCCTGAGCGGGGGCCGACGGGTTCATTTCACGCCTCCAGCGTTCTCGCTCGCGTTCTCGCTCGCGATCCTGACGACGCCCCCGGCGGCCGCGCCCAGGTCGCGGTGGACCGCGCAGCCCGCCGAGTTCGTCGGCAGCCACACCACCCGGTCGGGCAGGTCCGCGGTGATCTCCAGCGGGAGCGTGACCTCGCCGCGCGCCGCCGACACCGTCACCGTCCCGGTCGCGCCGATCTCGGCGGCCGTCGCGGGCGACAGCCGGGCGACCGCGCCCTTGGCGGTGCCGGCGAGGAACGGCTCGCCGTCCTGGAGGCTGCCCTTGTCGAGCAGCAGCCGCCAGGTCGCGAGCAGCGCCTCACCCCGCTCGGGGTGCGGCGGCAGCGGCGGGGCGACGTCCGGTGCGTCGGGGCGCTCGCCCCGGTAGCCGCCGAGTTCGGTCAGCTCGCGGCGGGCCGCGTCCGGGCCAGGGAGGCCGAGGTGGACGTCCATCTCGTCGGCGAGCGCGTCCAGGACCCGCAGGTCGGACATCCGCCCGGCGGCCTTCAGCACGACGTCGAACGGGCGGCCCCGGCCCTCCCAGTCGACGAACGTGCCGGACTTCTCCGCGACGGCCGCGACCGGGAACACGACGTCGGCGCGGTCGGTGACCGCGCTCGGCCGCTGCTCCAGGCTCACCACGAACGAGGTCGCGTCCAGCGCGCGGAGCATCGCGCCCGGGTCGGCGAGGTCGTCCGGGTCGAGGCCGCCGACGAGCAGCGCGCCCCGGCGT
>JBOHBY010001197.1:0-2848 GCA_050698635.1 Spirillospora sp. | reverse complement strand
CTGCACGACGCCCCACGGCAGGCCCGCGACTCGCTGGTCACCTACTTCCGGCACGTGGTGCCCGCGGTGGAGAGCCCCGCCGCGACCGACGTCGCCCGGTTCGCCGAGGCGGCGGAGCTGATGGCCGACGAGACGCGCCGCAACGGCATCGCCGTCGCGGGCCGCCGCTTCCGCATCGTCCGCATCGAACGCGTCACGATGATGGGCCCCGACGGCCCCGAGCCCCCGCGTCCCACGGACTTCGACGCCCGCTGACGCTCGGCGTCAGGTGGTGGGGTCGGCGTAGGCGGGGCGGTGTTCCTGGACGGAGGCGGCGAGCTGGTCGGCGAGTTCGCCGGCGTCGAGGCGCTTCTCGATCTGGCGCAGGTCGTCGATCTTGGCCCTGGTCTCGGCGCGGCGGGGCGCGAGGATGGTGCAGCAGTCCTCGTCAGGCAGTTCGGAGATCGTGAGGGTCCGGATCCGGCGCGCCTGGTCCATGATCTCGATCTTGTCCATGCCGACGAGGGGGCGCAGGATCGGGAGCTCGACGGCGTCGTCCAGCGCGGTGATGTTGGCGAGCGTCTGGCTGGACACCTGGCCGAGCGCGTCGCCGGTGATCAGCGCGGTGCCGCGCAGGCGGCGGGCGAGGACCTCGCCGGTGCGCAGCATCAGCCGGCGCTGGGCGATCATCGCGAGCCGGTCGGCGCCCGACGACTTGATCTGCTGCTGCGCCTTGCCGAACGGGACGACGAACAGCCGTGACCCGCCCTGGAACTTGTCCAGCTCGCGGACCAGCGCGTACGCCTTGTAGATCGACTCGGGCCCGGTGAACGGCATCCCGGAGAAGTGCAGGAAGTCGACGCGCAGGCCGCGGCGCATCATCCGGTAGGCGGCGACGGGCGAGTCGATGCCGCCCGACATCAGCACGAGGCCGCGGCCGCTCATCCCGACGGGCAGCCCGCCCTGGCCGGGGAGCCCGCCGGAGTAGACGAACACCTCGTCGCGGTCGACCTCGATCGACAGGGTGTGCTCGGGGTTCTTGAGCCTGACCGGCTGCCCGTACTTCTCGGTGAGCAGCGTGCCGATGTGCCGGTCGAGTTCAGTGGAGGTCATCGGGAACCGCTTGTCGCGGCGCCGGGACCGGACGGCGAACGCGCCGGTCCGGCCGTCCATGAGTTCGAGCGCGGCGCGTTCGACGCTGGCGAGGTCCTTGCCGACGCGCCAGGCGCGGTGCGCCCACACGATGCCCATCACGTCGGTGATCCGCTGGGCGACACGGTCCATGGTGACGAAATCAGCACCGTGTCGGCGGACGATGAACACGCCGTGGCGGCGGATGACGTCCACGCGGGCGATGGGGCGGACGGCCATGCGCACGTTGTCGGCGAGGCGCCGTTCGAACTGCTCGCGGTTCTTGCCCTTCAGGACGACCTCGCCCAGTTTGAGCAGCACGCACGGCTCACCGTCGACCGGCGACGGCTCGCGGACGTCGGCCGGCGCGGTGTGAAGCGTCGTCATGGGTCAATCCTCCTGGCGGGAACGACTTCCAGTGTGCCCCAAGCAGGTCAGCGCCGCGACCCGGTAAAGGTGGGGCGCGGTGTTCCCGCCAGGAAGGGCCGGTCAGCCGAAGAAGACCTCGGACTCGGAGTAGCGCTCCAGCGGGACGGTCTTCAGCTCCTTGGTCGCCTCGTCCAGGCCGACACGGACGATGTCGGTGCCCTGGAGCGCGACCATCTTGCCGTAGTCGCCGTCCTTGACGGCGTCGATCGCCTGGAGGCCGAAGCGGGTGGCAAGGACGCGGTCGAACGCCGTCGGGGTGCCGCCGCGCTGGATGTGCCCGAGCACGGTGGCGCGGGCCTCCTTGCCGGTGCGCTTCTCGATCTCGTCGGCGAGGGCCTGGCCGACGCCGCCGAGCCGGACGTGCCCGAACGCGTCCCGCTCCTGCTTCTGCAGCTCCATCTGGCCGTCCACCGGGTGGGCGCCCTCGGACACGACGATGATCGGCGCGTAGCGGGTCTTGAACCGGCTCTCGACGTACTCGCAGACCTTCTCGATGTCGAAGGGCCGCTCGGGGATCAGGATGACGTTGGCGCCGGCGGCCATGCCGACGTGCAGCGCGATCCAGCCCGCGTGGCGTCCCATGACCTCGCAGATCAGCGCGCGGTGGTGGCTCTCGGCGGTGGTGTGCAGCCGGTCGACGGCCTCCATGCCGATGTTCACCGCGGTGTCGAAGCCGAAGGTGTAGTCGGTCGCGTTGAGGTCGTTGTCGATCGTCTTCGGGACGCCGACGACGTTGACGCCGTTGGCGTACAGCTCGCGGGCGACGCCGAGGGTGTCCTCGCCGCCGATGGCGATGAGGGCGTCGACGCCGAGGCCGGCCAGGTTGTCCTTGATCCGCTCGACGCCGCCCTCGACCTTGACGGGGTTCGTCCTGGACGAGCCGAGGATCGTCCCGCCGCGCGGGAGGATCCCGCGCACGGCCTGGACGTCGAGGGCCACGGTGTCGCCTTCGAGGGGCCCGCGCCAGCCGGCCCGGAAGCCCACGAACTCGTAGCCGAAGACCTGCACGCCCTTGCGGACGACCGCGCGGATCACCGCGTTCAGGCCGGGGCAGTCACCGCCTCCGGTCAGCACTCCGACGCGCATGCCGTCACCTTCTCCAGCCACCGGGCTCCTCCCTCGATTCACATGGCCACACTAGCCGTCAGGGCGGGGCGGCACGGGCCATTCGCCGGGGGTCCCGGCGTGCCGCCATTGGTCTAGACCATAGCCGCTGGCGAGGGGTCGGCGGGACGTTATCCGGACGCCCGGCGGGAACGTCTCGGCGCGTGCAGCCCGATGACACGCAACCGCCCGCGGACCTGCACCG
>JBOHBY010001196.1:0-2111 GCA_050698635.1 Spirillospora sp. | reverse complement strand
GGCGCTGGCGCTCGTCGGCGAGCCCGGCGCCACGCTGGTGCGGCTCGCGGGCGACGACGACATCCTCGTCGTCGGGCACGGGACGCGCGGCCCGTTCTCACGGCTGCTGCGCCCGTCGGTGCGGCTGCACTGCGCCAGGCGGGCCAGGGCGACGCTGGTGTGCGTCCGCCCGCCCGCGTTCGACACGCTGCTGGAGTGCCTGATCGAGCGGGACGAGTCGCCCGAGCACGTCCCCGACTCCCGGTTCCGCAGGCTGGGCCGCCGCCTGCGCCTGCCCCTCTGACCCCTCTGCGTGCGCGACGCCGCCATCCGGTCGCTGGAGCGTGCCGCATAGGCTTCCGGCATGCGCAAGTACGTGATCATCGGTCCGCTCGGCAGCGGCAAGGGGACCCAGTCCGCGCTGCTCGCGCGAGACCTGGACATCGTGCACATCAGCGTCGGGGACATCTTCCGCCGGCACGTCAAGAGCCACACGAAGCTCGGCGCGCAGGTGCGGCGCATCATGGCGGCCGGTGAGCTGGTCGGCGACGACCTGGTGGAGGGCGTCGTCCGCGACCGCCTCGACCAGCACGACTGGAACTACGGTTTCGTCGTCGACGGGTTCCCGCGCAACCGCAGACAGACGGAGTTCTTCCTGGAGAGCTACGACATCGACGGCGTGATCCACCTGGACCTGCCGGACGGGGAGGTCCGGCGCCGCGTCCTGGCCCGGCGGCTCTGCTCCGAGTGCGGGATGGACTACAACCTGATCGCCGACCGTCCGACGGAGGAGGGGCGCTGCGACGTGTGCGGCGGCGGGCTTGTCGCGCGCGAGGACGACACCGAGGAGGCGCTGGCCGAGCGGCTCCGGCTGTACCACGAGAAGACCGACCCGATCCTGGAGCTGTTCGGCCGCAAGGAGTACGTGGTGACCGTGGACGCGCGGCCCGGCGTCCACGAGGTACAGCGGACGCTCCGCGAGCGCCTCGGGCTGCCGGCGTCGAAGTGATCTCCCCCGTCGTCGAGGTGGCGGACGACCGCGTCGCCCGGCGGGGGGTGCGGCTGTTCCTGAAGCGCGACGACCTGATCCACCCGGATCTGCCAGGCAACAAATGGCGCAAACTCAAGTTCAACATCGGCCCGGCAAGGGAGAACGGGACGCTCCTGACCTTCGGTGGCGCCTACTCCAACCACGTCCGGGCCACGGCGGCGGCCGGGAAGATCTTCGGGTTCGCGACCCTCGGGGTGATCCGCGGCGAAGAGCATCTGCCGCTCAACGACTCGCTGGCCTACGCCGAGCGGATGGGCATGCGCCTCACCTACCTGGACCGCGCCGCCTACCGCCGCAAACACGAACCCGGCGTCATCGACGCGCTACGCCAGCGGTGGGGTGACTTCTATCTGCTGCCCGAGGGCGGGAGCAACGCGCTGGCCGTCCGGGGCTGCGAGGAACTGGGCGGGGAGGTTCCCGGCTACGACGTCGTGTGCTGTCCGTGCGGGACGGGCGGGACGCTGGCGGGCCTGGCCGCCGGGCTTGGTCCAGGCCAGCGCGCGGTGGGGTTCGCCGTGCTGAAGGGCGGCTTCCTGGACGGTGAGGTGGAGCGCCTCCAGCGGGAGACGTACGGCGAACGGCGCGGAACCTGGCGTGTCGAGGACGGTTTCCACTTCGGCGGGTACGCCAAGAGGACGCCGGAGCTCGACGCCTTCATCGACGACTTCGCCGGGCGGCACGGGATCGTCCTCGACCGGATCTACACGGCGAAGATGATGTTCGGGATCCTGGCCCTGGCCGGGCGCGGCGAATTCCCGCCGGGCGCGCGGATCCTGGCCGCCATCACCGGTTGATCACCCGTTGATCATCCGGACGGCGGGAGGTCGACGAGGGACGCCAGGGCGGTGCGGTGGCGGTCGGGGGTGCCGAGCGCGATCGCGTCGGCCTTGGCGCGCTTCAGGAACAGGTGCGCCGGGTGCTCCCAGGTGAAACCGATCCCGCCGTGCATCTGCACGCATTCCTCGGCCGCCTTGACCGCGACGGCCGAGCAGTGCGCCTGCGCCACGGCGACCGCGATCGGCGTGTCCGCGTCGCCCGCGGCGGCGCAGGACGCGGCGTGGCGGGCGACGGCGCGGGCCTG
>JBOHBY010001195.1:0-1718 GCA_050698635.1 Spirillospora sp. | reverse complement strand
GCGCTGATCCGCGCGGCGCTCGCCGAGCAGGGGGTGGCGGCGCGCGTCCAGATCAGGCCGTCGCACCTGTACGCGGTGCACCAGTCGTTCGGCGGCGACCTCGCCGGGCTCAGGCCGAGCGAGGCGGCGCGGCTCCTCCTCCTCGTGGACGGCGCCGAACGCGACTGCTATGTCGCCCTCGGCGCCGTGCACGCCGCGCTGCACCCGGTCGCCGGGCAGGTCCGCGACTTCGTCGCGATGCCGAAGGACAACATGTACCGCTCGCTGCACACCCGCGTGATCAGCCCGGACGGCGACCCCTTCGAGGTGATCATCCGCACGGAGGCGATGCATCCGGTCGCCGAGTACGGGATCGTCGCGCACATCCGCGACGCGGGCGCGGGCGACGGCGCGTCCACCGCGGTCGCCGTCGCCGGGCGCCGTGACCTCGTGTGGCTGAGCCGGCTGCTGGCCTGGCGGTCGGACGCGCCGTCCGCCGAGTTCCTCGACCGGCTGCGCACCGACCTCGCCGCGGGCAACGTCGCCGCGTTCACCACCGGCGGCGACATCGTGGCGCTGCCCGCCGGCGCGACCGCGCTCGACTTCGCCTACGCGCTGAACCCGCGGACGGGCGACCGCTGCATCGGCGCCGTCGTGAACGGCAGGCTCGCCCCGATGTCGGTGCAGATCCGCAGCGGCAACGTCGTGGAGATCCTCACCGACCCGGGCGGTTCGCCCTCCGCGGACTGGCTCGGCATCGCCGCGACGGTCACCGCCCGCGTCCACATCCAGCAGCGGCTGGAGCTGCGGCGCGCCGAGGAGGCCTCCGACGCGGGACGGCGCCGACTCGTCCGGGCACTGGCCAGGCAGGACGTCGACCTCCTCGCCGCCGAAGCGCACGGGGACTCCCTCTCCGTCGCCCGCGACCTCGGCTACACCGAGATCAACGACATGTACGCGGCCCTGACCAACGGCTCACTGGCCCTGGACGACCTCCTGGCCCGGTTCACGCGCCCGTAAAGGCCGCTGGCTAGGCTGGTCCACGAGGTGATCAGATGAACGGCGGGGCCTTCGAGTACGGCGTCGACGGGCCGAAAGTGATCGTGGCGGGCATCGACGGTTCGGACACGTCCCTGCGCGGTGGCGCGTACGCGTGGGGCCTCGCGCGCCGCAGCGGCGCCACCCTGATCCTCGTGCACGTCGCGCCGACGTCGTCGATGTCCACCCTCACGCCCGGCGGCGCCGCCGCCATGCGCGAGACCGCCGACCAGATCACCGCCGACCTGCGCCGCGAACTGGAAGAGGCCTCCGGACGGGCCGACGTCCGGTACGAGTTCGTCACCGAGCAGGGCGACCCGTACACCGTCCTCGCCCGCGTCGCCGACGAGCACCGCGCCGACGCCGTCGTCGTCGGCGCGTCGGCCCAGGCCGGGCACCGCCTCATCGGCTCGGTAGCCGTCAAACTGGTCCGCGCCGGCCGCTGGCCGGTGACCGTGGTCCCTTAGGTGACCGTGGTCCCTCAACCCGCTACCACGCCCCGCGGCGCTCAGCAGCGACGGTGCCGCCCGGACGGCCCGTCCTGCGGAAACGGCCGCGACCCCGCGACCACCGCCGACAGCACCACCACCACGGCCGACCCCCCGGCCAGATTGATCCCGGCCGTGGCGAGCGCCGCGTCGAACGGTCCGTTCATCGTCAGCGGCAGGATCGTCAGCAGCACGACCGCGATCGCGCCGATC
>JBOHBY010001194.1:0-2711 GCA_050698635.1 Spirillospora sp. | reverse complement strand
CCCGATCGCGATCCCGGCCTGGAAGATCGCGCCCGCGCTGACCTTCGGGAACGCGGTCGTGTGGAAGCCCGCCGAGGTCGTGCCGCTGCTCGCGATCCGGTTCGCCGAGGCGCTGGCCGAGGCCGGGCTCCCCGCCGGGGTGCTCAACCTGCTGCACGGCGGGGGCGACGTCGGCGCGCGGATCGTCGAGCATCCGGGGGTGAACCTCGTCGCGTTCACCGGGTCGACGGCGGTCGGACGGGCGCTGATCCGGCGGTGCGGCGAGCTGGCGAAGCCGGTGCAGGCCGAGATGGGCGGCAAGAACGCGGCGATCGTGCTCGCCGACGCCGACATCGCCGCCGCGGCCGCGCAGATCGTGCCGGGGGTGTTCGGCGTGGCCGGGCAGCGGTGCACGTCCAACACGCGGCTCGTCGTCGAGGAGCGGGTGGCCGACGATCTGCTGGACGAGGTCGTCCGCCTGGTGGACGCCCTCGACGTCGGCGACCCGCTCGACCCCGGCGTGAAGATGGGCCCGCTGATCACCGCTGCCGCCCGCGACAATGTCGGCCGCGCGACCGGCGAGGCGCTGGACGGCGGCGCGCAGGCGCTCGCGGGCACCGAGCCCTACACGTCGGGGCCGCTCGCCGAGGGATACTTCGTCCCGCCGAGCGTGCTCGCGCTGCCCGGCCCGGACCTGCCACTGTGGCGGCGGGAGGTGTTCGGGCCGGTGCTGGCCGCCGTCCGCGCGGACGGCCCGGCGCACGCGCTGGCGCTGGCCGACGACAGCGAGTACGGCCTGTCCGGTGCGATCTTCACCCGGGACCTCGGCACGGCACTGCGGGCCGTCGACGAATTCGACGTCGGGGTCCTGCACGTCAACTCCAACTCGGCCGGGGCCGATTTGCACGTCCCGTTCGGCGGGGAGAAGGCCAGTGGGTTCGGCGCCAAGGAGCAGGGCCGCGCGCCCCGCGACTTCTACACCCGGACGACAACGGTCTACCTGCGCGGATGACCGGCACGCGAAGCGGCGGAGGGACGGAAAGATGACACGGATCCTGGTGGCGGGCGGCACGGTGTTCGACGGCACCGGCGCGCCCGCCGCGCCCGGCGACGTCCTGGTCGAGGACGGCCGGATCATCGACGTCGGCCCTGGTCTCCAGGGCGATGCCGACGAGCGGATCGACGCGACGGGGATGACCGTCCTGCCCGGCCTGTTCGACTGCCACGTCCACGTGTGCTCGTCCGGGCTGGACCTCGTGAAGCGGCTGGAGCGTCCGTTCTCGTACCAGTTCTATGTGGCGGCGCGGAACCTGTCCCGGATGCTGGACATCGGGATCACGTCCGTCCGCGAGGCCAACGGCGCCGACCTCGGCGTCAAGCGCGCGGTCGAGGACCGGCTGATCGACGGCCCGCGCATGCAGATCGCGATCACGATGATCAGCCAGACCGGCGGGCACGGCGACGGGCGGCGGCCCTCGGGGCTCACGATGACGTACAACCTCGCGCATCCGGGCCGTCCCGACGCCATCGCCGACGGCCCGGACGAGATGCGCCGCAAGGTCCGCGAGATCGTCCGGGCGGGCGCGGACGTCATCAAGGTCTGCACGACCGGCGGCATCCTGTCGGCCCGCGACCATCCGCACGACGCGCAGTTCGTCCCGGCGGAGCTGGAGGCGCTGGCGGACGCGGCACGCGCGGCGGGCCGCCCGTTCATGGCGCACGCGCAGTCCCCGGTGGGCATCAGGAACGCGGTCGCGGCGGGCGCCCGGTCCATCGAGCACGGCATCCATCTCGACGACGCGTCCATCGAGCTGATGGTCGAGCGCGGCTGCTGGCTGGTGCCGACGCTGGTCGCCGGGCAGGCCGTGCTCGACATGGCGGCGTCCGGCGTCCGGGTCAGCCCGGTCGCGGTGGCCAAGGCGGAGGAGGCGGTCGAGGCGCACAAGGAGTCGTTCGCGCGGGCGGTGCGCGCGGGCGTGAAGATCGCGATGGGCACCGACACGGGCGTCGGCCCGTTCGGCTCCAACCTGGACGAACTGCCCCTCATGCGCGACGGCGGCATGACGCCCGAGCAGGTCCTGCACGCGACGACCGGATCGGCGGCCGACCTGCTCGGTTTCACCGACCTCGGCCGGTTGCAGCCGGGCCGGATCGCCGATCTCGTCCTCGTCGACGGCGACGCCACCGACCTGGACGGTCTCGCCGGACGGGTACGGCTGGTCATGGTGGACGGCGAGGTCCGGCGGCGGGTCGCGGCCTGATGGCGGGGCCGCCGCTCGTCGTCCTGAACGCCGCCGTGCCGGGCCGTCCACCGGCCACGATCGCGGTCGCCGCCGGACGGATCACCGCCATCGGCGACCTCGCCGACTGCCGCGCCGCCACCGGGCCGGGCGCGACCGAGATCGACGCGGCCAACGGGACCGTCGTGCCCGGGTTCATCGACGCACACGCCCACCTGCTCAGCCTCGGCGAGGCACTCGACGTCCTTGACCTGCGCGGCCTGCCCGACCCGGACGCGGTCGTCCGCGCGACCGCACGCCACGCCGCCCGCACGCCCCCGGGCGCCTGGATCATCGGCCGCGGCTGGACGCCCACGGGCGCGCAGGACAACCACCTGCTGTCCGAGGCGGTGCCCCGGCAGCCGGTGCTGCTGAACCGGTTCGACCACCACGGCGCCCTGGTCAACGCGGAGGCGTTGCGCCGCGCCGGGATCGGCCCCGCCACCCCCGACC
>JBOHBY010001193.1:0-2389 GCA_050698635.1 Spirillospora sp. | reverse complement strand
CGACCGCACCGGCCGTGACCACGGCCGCCATCGCCATCGCCGTCCGCAGGAGCTTTCCGCGCATGTGCACACCCTCCTGATCGATTTCGCCGCCAGATTAGACCTTTCGCGCCGGCTGGGTAATGGTCCCTCATGGACCCCAAAGCCAAGATCGACACCACGGTGCCGCATTCGGCGCGCGTCTGGAACTTCCTGCTGGGCGGCACCGACAACTTCCCGGTGGACCGGCGGGCCGGCGAGCAGGTCATCGCGGGCTTCCGGGGGATGGTCGACATGGCCCAGCAGTCCCGGCAGATGCTGCGCAGGGTGGTGCGGTACCTGGCGGGGGAGCAGGGCGTCGAGCAGTTCCTCGACATCGGCACCGGGCTGCCCACCGTGGACAACACCCACGAGGTCGCCCAGCGGCTGGTGCCGCGTTCCCGGATCGTCTACGTCGACAACGACCCGCTCGTGCTGACGCACGCCAGGGCGCTGCTGACCAGCACTCCCGAGGGCGCGACCGACTACGTCGAGGCGGACGTGCGCGACCCCGGCACCATCCTCGCCGAGGCCGCCAGGACCCTCGACTACGGCAAACCGGTCGCGCTCATGCTGATGGGCATCCTCGGCCTGGTCCGCGACTTCGACGAGGCGTGCTCGATCGTGGCGCGGCTCATGGCGGCGCTGCCGTCCGGGAGCTACCTGGCCGTGTACGACGGCACCGACCGCGACCCGGCCTACACGCAGGCGATCAGCGCCTACAACGCCGGCAGCGGCGCGGCCCCCTACAACCCGCGCCCACAGGAGCGGATCGTCCAGTACTTCGACGGGCTCGACCTCGTCGCACCGGGCGTCGTCCCGGTGACGGAGTGGCGTCCCGACCCCCGGCACGAGAACGTCCCCGAGGTGTCGTGCTCGGGTGGTGTCGCCCGCAAGCCGTGACCCCGCCCCGTGACCCCGCCCCGTGACCCCGCCCCGGGGGGCGTCACGCCGGGTGGCCCGCCTGCGCCTGCACGAGCGTGTTCCCTGCGTGCGTCCGGTAGTAGAGGACGGACCGTCCCGCGCGGCGGCGCCCGATCAGCCCCGCGTCGAGCAGCACCCTGAGATGGCGGCCGACCGAGCCGAGCCCCTGCCCGGTCAGCGCGACCAGCTGCGTGGTGCTCAGCGGCGTCGCGAGCAGGACCAGGACGCTCGCCCGCGCCGCCCCGAGCAGCCGTTCCAGCGCCTCGGGGACGGTGCCGTCGTCCATCCCGGCCAGCGGCCCCGAGCAGGGGTAGACGACCACGTACCGGACGGCGACCGGTACGTCCCAGGCCACCCAGCCCGTCCGCGGCGTGACCGGGACGAAGAGCAGCTGCGTGCCCGAGATGTCCAGCGGCGGGTAGTCGTAGACGTTGACCTGGAGACGGCCGTCACCGAGCCAGCGCATCCCCGGGCGCATGTCGTCCAGCGCGGCGGCCCACCCGCCCTGGCTGAGCTGCCCGGCCCGCGCGACCGCGTCGGCCTCGATGACGCGGCGGCGGCGCGCCCAGTCCGGCTCGACGGTGTGCGTCCACACCCACTCCAGCAGGCCCGTGATCCGGTCGGTCACGTCGGGACGGCGCAGTTCGGCGGGCAGCGGCCGCCCCAGCGACACCGCCAGGTCGGCGTGCGCCCGCTCGGGCGGGGTCCGACCGACGGTGGCGAGCTCCTCGTGGAACGTCGGCGAGCCCACGCCGGGGTGCGGCGGGGTGAGGAAATCGGCGATCCACCGGGTCCGGACGCCGAGGGCGGCGTCCAGCAGCGCGGCGGTGACGGGCTCGCGCCGCAGCATCCGCCGGTACTCCGGCAGATGCTCGTCGAGCCACGCCCGTTCGCCCGGGTGCGCGGCGGTGGCCCCGTCCAGGAGCTTCAGGCAGGCGGTCGTCTCCGCCAGGGCCGAGACGACGAACCGCCCGCCCGCGAGCGTGTCCGCATCGACCAGCCAACACGACATGTTTCGCCTCCCCGCGAAACATTACCGGCCGTGCCCCGACCGGCCCGAGCCTGTGGATCATGCGCACGTATCGGGACCTTTTCCGCACCCCCGGCTACACGCCGCTGTTCGCGTCGTTCACGCTCCAGGTGGCCGCCCAGACGGTCGGCGCCATCGCGCTCGGCACGCTGGTGTACGACTCGACCCGCTCGCCGCTGCTGTCGGCGCTGAGCATGTTCGGCGGCTCGTTCGCCCAGATGATCGGCGCGCTGACCCTGCTGTCGGCCGCCGACCGCCTCCCGCCGAGGGCCGCGCTGGCCTGGATGGCCGTGATCTTCGGCGCGGGCACGGCCGTCCTCGCGATCCCCGGGCTGCCGGTCGCGGCGCTGTTCGCCGTCGTCCTCGGGCTCGGCCTGGTCGCCTCGCTCGGCAGCGCCGGCCGCTACGGGCTGCTGA
>JBOHBY010001192.1:0-4296 GCA_050698635.1 Spirillospora sp. | reverse complement strand
AGCCTCGGCGCCGGCGTCGTCCGCGCCGCCGACCTCGACGGCCTGCGGGAAGCGCTCCGGCAGGCGCGGAAGGCGGCGCGGACGACGGTTATCCACATTGAGACCGACCCCTTGGCAGGCCCCCCGGGCAGTGCGGCATGGTGGGACGTCCCGGTAGCGGAGGTGGCGGCGCTGGAGTCCACCCGGGAGGCCCGTGCCCGTTACGAGGCCGATCGGCGCACACGCCGCCACCATCTGTGATCAACTCCTCTGACCGACCATTCGGGGAGAAACGGAGAGCATCCGATGAGAGGCGTTTTCGCGCGTGGGACGTCCAGGAGACTCGTGGTCCTGGCCGCCGCGGGGGTGCTGGCGCTGAGCGCCTGCAGCAGTGAGGGCGGCAAGAAGGCCGAGGAGACCCCCAAGGGCGCCGGCCCGCGGCTGGAGATCGCGATGGTCACCCACTCCGCCCCCGGCGACACCTTCTGGGACATCGTGCAGAAGGGCGCCAAGGCCGCCGCCGCGAAGGGCAACGTCGAGTTCCTCTACTCGGCCGACCCCGACGGAGGCAAGCAGGCCCAGCTCGTCCAGGCCGCCATCGACAAGAAGGTCGACGGCATCATCGTCACCCTCGCCAAGCCCGACGCGATGAAGGACGTGCTGGCCCGCGCCACCGCCGCGAAGATCCCGGTGGTCTCGATCAACTCCGGGCAGGGCGAGTCGGCCAAGCTCGGCGCGGTCGCGCACTTCGGGCAGGACGAGTCGATCGCCGGTGAGGCCGCCGGCACGGAGATGGCGAAGATCGGCTCGAAGAAGGCGCTGTGCGTCATCCACGAGCAGGGCAACGTCGGCCTGGAAGACCGCTGCGCCGGGGCGAAGAAGACGTTCGGCGGCGAGCTGGAGAACCTGTTCGTCCAGGGTTCGAACATGCCGGACGTGAAGTCGTCCATCACCGCCAAGCTCCAGTCCGACAAGGGCATCGACGGCGTCCTGACGCTCGGCGCGCCGTTCGCCGCGACCGCCGTCGACTCGGTCAAGGAGACCGGCTCCAAGGCCAAGATCGGCACCTTCGACCTGAACAAGGACCTCATCGCCTCGATCACCTCGGGCGCCATCGAGTTCGCCGTCGACCAGCAGCCCTACCTGCAAGGCTACGAGGCCGTCGACCAGCTTTGGCTGATGAAGATCAACGGCAACGTCCTCGGCGGCGGGCGTCCCGTGCTGACCGGTCCCGCGATCGTCACCAAGCAGAACGCCGGGCAGCTGGAGGCGTTCGCGAACCGGGGGACGCGATGACCCACGCCGCGTCATCGGGGCTGGCCGAGCCTCCGGTGGCCAAGCCAGGCCCGGACGAGCGCCTGTCCCGGCGGTCGCCGCTGCGGCGGCTGCTGGGCCGCCCCGAGCTCGGCGCCCTCCTCGGCGCGGTCGCGCTGTTCGTGTTCTTCTCGATCGTCGCGGACGCGTTCCTGCAGGCCTCGTCGTTCTCGACCGTCCTGTACGCCAGCTCCACGTTCGGGATCATGGCGGTCGGCGTGTCGCTGCTGATGATCGGCGGCGAGTTCGACCTGTCCGCCGGGGTGATGGTGACCTCCGCCGCGCTGATCGCCGCGCTCACCGCCTACCAGCTCACGCTGAACGTGTGGGCGGGCGTGGTGATCTCCCTCGTGCTGACGCTGGCGCTCGGCATGGTGAACGGCCTGCTCTACGTCCGGACGAAGCTGCCGAGCTTCATCATCACCCTCGCCACGTTCTTCATGCTCGCCGGGCTGAACCTCGGCGTGACGAAGGCGCTCACCGGCAACGTCGCCAGCGACTCCGTCCGCGACATGGACGGCTTCGACTCCGCCCGCTCGGTGTTCGCCGCCGACGTCAAGCTGCTCGACGTCCTCGACGACGTCGGCCTGCTCGGCCTCGCCAAGACGCTCGGCCTGCGCGACGCCCTCGACCTCACCCTCAACATCACGGTCGCGTGGTGGATGCTGTTCGTCGCGATCGCGACCTGGATCCTGCTGCGCACCCGCGTCGGCAACTGGATCTTCGCGGTGGGCGGCTCGGCCGCCAGCGCCCGCGCCGTCGGCGTCCCCGTCGCCCGCGTCAAGATCGGCCTGTTCATGGGCGTGGCGTTCTGCGCCTGGTTCTCCGGGATGCACCTGGTGTTCGCGTTCGCGACCGTCCAGTCGGGCGAGGGCGTCGGCAACGAGTTCCTGTACATCATCTGCGCGGTCATCGGCGGATGCCTGCTGACCGGCGGCTACGGGTCCGCGATCGGCGCGGCGATCGGCGCGTTCATCTTCGGCATGACGAACAAGGGCATCGTGTACGCCGAGTGGAACCCGGACTGGTTCCGGTTCTTCCTCGGCGCGATGCTGCTCATCGCCGCGATGGTGAACCTGATCGTCCGGCGCAGAGTGGAGCGGTCAACATGACGGACAAGAAGCCCGGCGTCGGCGAGCCTGAGCAGCCTGAGAAGCCGCTGATCGAGTTGGCGGGCGTCGGCAAGAACTACGGCAACATCATCGCGCTCCGCGACGTGAGCCTTCAGGTGTCCGAGGGCGAGGTCACCTGCGTGCTCGGCGACAACGGCGCGGGCAAGTCCACGCTCATCAAGGTCGTCGCCGGGCTGCACCGCCACGACACCGGCACCTTCTCCGTCCAGGGCGAGGAGGTCGTGTTCGGTTCGCCCCGCGAGGCCCTCGCCCACGGCATCGCGACCGTCTACCAGGACCTCGCGGTCGTCCCGCTGATGCCCGTCTGGCGGAACTTCTTCCTCGGCTCCGAGAAGCGCAAGGGCTTCGGCCGCATGGACATCGATTACATGCGCAGGACCGCCCGCAGCGAGATGGCGGCGATGGGCATCGACCTGCGCGACGTCGACCAGCCCATCGGCACCCTCTCCGGCGGGGAGCGCCAGTGCGTGGCCATCGCCCGCGCCGTCTACCTCGGCGCCAAGGCCCTCGTCCTGGACGAGCCCACGGCCGCCCTGGGCGTCAAGCAGGCCGGGGTCGTCCTCCGCTACATCGTCCAGGCCCGCGAACGCGGTCTCGCGGTCATCTTCATCACCCACAACCCGCACCACGCCTACCCGGTCGGCGACCGCTTCCTCATCCTCAACCGCGGGCAGAGCATCGGCCACCACACCAAGGGCGAGATCACCCGCGACGAACTGACCGCGCTCATGGCGGGAGGCAGCGAACTGGAGGAGCTCGCCCACGAACTCGACACGGCGGGCTCGTCCACCACGGCGAAGCAACTGACGAAGGAGGCGAAGCACCTGGGCCTCACAGACAACTGACCGCACGCGCAGGGTGATCCGCCGTCGGCCGGTCAGGCCCATTCGGCCGATTGGAGGATCCGCTCAAGGTCGGGCGTGTTCCAGACGTCCACGATCAGGATCTTGGAGAGCGGCAGGTACCAGAGCCGTTCGACGTAGGTGAACCGGGTCCTGTTGGTGGGGCCGTAACCGCTGCGGTCCTCGCGGGTGTAGCACGGGACGGTCCATTCGCGGTACTCGGCCTTCTTGGAGCCGACCGCGGCGAGCCTGTTCACTGTCAGCCGGGCGCCGCGGGCGACGCCGACGGCCCGCAGATCGTCGTGACCGGGGCAGCTCATCCCCTCGTCCTGGCTGAACAGCGAAGCGTAGGTGTCGGACGTCGTGTACTTGCCCGCTATGTAGGGGCCGCCGTTTTCGAGGAAGGAGCGTCCAAGGACGTGAAGGCCCGGACACCACACCTGACCGGGGTAGAGCGACGCCCTGATCGATTCATCCTTGCCGCACGTCCTCCAGGTGCGCACGTAGAAGCTGTCGGGCGGCAGAACCTTGGGCGGCCCGGTGTAGCTCGTCGCGCGGTTGGGGATCGCGTAGGTCTTCCAGGACGAGGCGACCCTGACGGTCATCGGCCCGATCCGCAACGGCACGCCGGGCGGGGGCTGCGTCGCCCTCACCGTCGCCACGGGCGGCCGCTCGTCCCTGGTCGCCTCGTACACCCCGACACCACCGGCGGCGGCGCCGACGACCGCGGTGCCCGCGACGACGGCGGCGGTCTTGGTCCCGACCGCCGCGAGGATCCCGGTCGAACCCGCCGCCGCTCCGGCTCCGGCGGCCGTAGCCAGCCCCGCGGCGAGCGGGAAGAGCGCGGCGAGCGCGACGGCCGTCCCGGCGAGGGCGCGGACACCCCTCGACTCCCAGTCTGGGCCATAGGCCGTCCGGGCCAGCTCGTCGAGCTCGGCCACGAACGCCGCCGCACCTGGGGGCCGGTCCGCTGGGTCCTTCGCCATGCCCGCCGTCACCAGCGGGCGCAACGGCTCGGGCACGTCCCC
>JBOHBY010001191.1:0-7093 GCA_050698635.1 Spirillospora sp. | reverse complement strand
CCATCGTGGTGACCATCGTGCGGGCCGTGCCCGGCATCGGGCCGCCGCGGGTCAGCTCGTCGTCCAGCGTCACCAGCGCGTGCGGGACGAGGACGACGGCCGTCGTGCCCCCGTACGCCGACGGCTGGAGCGACACCTTGACGCCGTGCCTGGCGGCGAGGCGCGCGACGACGAACAGGCCGAGTCGCTCGGTGTCGATCAGGTCGAACTCGCCCGCGCCTTCGAGCCGCTCGTTGAGCGAGTCGATCTCGTCGGGGTGCAGGCCGATGCCGCGGTCGATGACCTCGACGGCCAGCCCGTTGGCGACGGTCTCGACCTTGACCGTCACCTCGGTGGTCGGCGGGGAGAACACCGCCGCGTTCTCGATCAGCTCGGCGAGCAGGTGGATGACGTCGGCGACGACGTCGCCGGTCACCGCGACCGACGAGTTGCCGGTGAGCTCCACCCGGGTGTAGTCCTCGATCTCGGCGACGGCGGCGCGGACGACGTCCTCGGCGGCGACCGGATGGTCCCAGGCCCGGGCGGTCGGCGACCCGGCGAGGATGACCAGGCCCTCGGCGTGCCGGCGCATCCGGGTGGTGAGGTGGTCGAGGCGGAACAGGTCGTCGAGCTCCTCGGGGCCCGCCGCGCGCCGCTCCATCTGGTCGAGCAGCCTGAGCTGGCGGTGCAGCAGCGACTGGCTCCGCCACGACAGGTTGATGAACACCCGGTTGATGCTCGCGCGCAGGTCGGACTCGGCGACGGCGGTCGCGACCGCGGTCCGCTGGACGGTGCCGAACGCCTCGCCGACCAGCGCGACCTCCTTCGTCCTTCCGGTCGCCGGGGCCGGCGACTCGGCCTCCACGTCCACCTGCTCGCCGCGGCGCAGCCGCGCCACGACCCGCGGCAGGTGCTCGTTCGCCAGCCGCTGCGCCGACTCCTGGAGCTGGCGCAACTCGGCGCTGAGCCGCCGCGCGAACAGCAGCGACAGCGCCACCGAGGCCACCACGCCGAGCAGCCCGACCACGCCGATCAGGAAGAGCCCGAGCAGGATCCTGCGCCCGGCGGGCTTGACGTCATTGTCGTTCACCACGGTCTCGGCCTTCGTGGCGGCCTTCGACCATGCCGGGGTGAGCGCGTCGATCGTGGCGCGCCACTCGGCCTGGTCGGGGACGATGCCGTTGTTCACGACATTGTTCTCCAGCGTCGTGTACGCAGTGAACTCCCCCGAGTTCGCCAGATCGTACATGATCTGCTCGATATCGCCGGAGGCCTCGGCGCGGCCGAGCTCGAAGTACTGGACGCGGGCCTCCGACCAGGCGGCGAACGCCGCGCGGTTGCCGGTGCTCATCTGCCCGGCCTTCAGCGTGGACAGCAGCGCGTGCTCGCGCAGCATGAACTCGCGGGCCCAGAAGTTGTGCAGCAGCGCGGTCGTGTGCAGGTAGACGGTCCGGTCGTCGATGCTCACCAGCGTGGTCATGAGCCGGATCGTGATGTCGGCGACCTTGCTGTACCCGTCGATGGCGCCGAGCGGGGTGGTGCCGCCGATCCCGACCCGCTCGCGCAGTGTCACGAGCTCGTTGTAGGTGTCGCTGAGCTTGCGGACGCGCGTGATCATGGTGTCGTCCATCGCGTCCCTGGTGCCGGACGACAGCGCCTGCCTGCGGAACTCGGCCACCGCGGCGTCGGTCCTGCCCACCTGGTCGCCGAAGTCCTGCCGGTCGGAGACCTTGAACCCGTACAGGAACCGGACGGCGGCGGCCCGCTCCTCCTGCAGCGCCTCGGTCACGGTCGTGGCCGGGACGGCGACGTTGTTGTACACGGTGGAGAAGTCGAACCGCTGGAACGCGTTGGACACCGTGACGGCGGCGGGGATGCCCCACTGCACGAACAGCGCCGTCAGCGGCACCGCGAGCAGCAGCGCGATCCTGCGCCAGATCGGATACGTGCGCGACCGTTCGTGCGATGCGCCCGGCTGTCCGTGCGATGCGCCTGGCGCCTCCGACTTCGACACTGGTCACTCCCATGAACAAATCGGCCATCACCGAAGTTCACGGAGCCTATAGACGCTGACATGCGGAAAGCCAGAGTGGATACCGAATTTGGACAACTCCGGGTGTTTCGGTATGCGGACGGCTACGCACCGCTTACTTTCCGATTCCGGACGAGGCCGATGTTGGCCGTGTTATGTGAGAGTTGCTCCTTGTTGTGGCGAAATGTCGCGTGCAAAGCTTCGGGATGCTTCGTCCCCCCACCAACGGAGACCGAGTCATGCGCAGAGCCGCGCTAGCAACGCTCCTCGGGCTGTCTCTCGCCGCGACCACGCTGGCGGCGGCCCCGGTCCAGGCGGCGCCGAGAGAGGCCGACCTGGCCGCCCTGGTGACGCTGAAGAACGTCCGTCACCACCAGAACAACCTGCAGAAGATCTCCGATGCCAACGGCGGCAACCGCGCCGCCGGACTCCCCGGCAACGTGATCACCGTGAAGTACATCGCGGACCAGCTCAAACGGGCCGGATACAGCCCGACCGTCCAGAATTTCCAGTTCGATTTCTGGCAGGAGGTCGCGGAACCGGCGTTCGCCCAGACCGCGCCCGAGGCGAAGACGTTCCAGCCGGGAACCGACTTCGAGACGCTCCAGTACTCCGGGTCCGGTGACGTCACCGCCGCCGCGAGCCCCGTCGACCCCGGCGCGACCGGCCTCGGCAGCGGGTGCGAGGCCGAGGACTTCACCGGCTTCCCCAAGGGCCACATCGCGCTGATCCAGCGCGGCGGATGCTTCTTCTCCGTGAAGACCGACAACGCGATCGCGGCGGGCGCGAAGGCCGTCGTCATCTACCAGCTGCCCGACCAGCCGGGTCCCGTCGCGGGCACGCTCACCACGCCGTACGGCGTCCCGGTGATCGGCCCGACCAACGCCGTCGGGAAGGCGCTCGTGCAGCAGGCGCAGAACGGCGGCGTCACGCTGCACGTCAAGACCGACACGTTCACCGAGAAGCGCGGCGCCGCCAACGTCATCGCCGACACCGGGCGCGGTCGCGCCGACAACGTCGTGGTCATCGGCGCGCACAACGACAGCGTCGTCGAGGGCCCCGGCATCAACGACAACGGGTCGGGCACCGCGGCGCTGCTGGAGATGGCCAAGCAGATCAACAAGCTCGGCAAGAAGCAGCTCCGCAACAAGGTGCGGTTCGCGTTCTGGGGCGCCGAGGAGGAGGGCCTTCTCGGCTCGCAGTACTACGTCGACAACCTCCCGCAGGCCGAACGCGACAAGATCGCGCTCAACCTCAACTTCGACATGATCGCCTCGCCGAACTTCGTGCGGTTCATCTACGACGGCGACAACAGCACCGGCGGCAGCAACGTCCCGCCGCCCGCCGGGTCCGGCGCGATCGAGAAGGCGTTCAGCGACTACTTCGCGAAGCGGAAGCTGCCCACCGACCCGACGGCCTTCGACGGACGGTCGGACTACAACGCCTTCATCACCGTGGGCATCCCCGCCGGGGGCCTGTTCACCGGCGCGGAGGGCATCAAGACGGCCGAGCAGGCGAAGGTGTACGGCGGCAAGGCCGGGACGGCCTACGACCCGTGCTACCACTCGGTCTGCGACCGCTACGACAACGTCAACCTCAAGGGCTACGACCAGATGATCGACGGCACGGCCGCGATCACCCAGCTCTTCGCCCACAGCACCCTGACGGTCAACGGCAACGAGCTCGCGCGGCGGCAGGCGCCCGCCACGCCCGCCACGCCTGACCGGATCGGCAATTTCGCGACCCGGTAACCAGCCGGATCTCGACGAGGGACGCGCCCGCTCACCGGGCGCGTCCCTCGACTGCTGTCCCCGGGTGCCAGGATGTGAACCATGCCTGACCGGCCCCGACTGCTTCTCCTGGACGGCCACTCCCTGGCCTACCGGGCGTTCTACGCGCTTCCCGTCGAGAACTTCAGCACCACGGCCGGGCAGCCCACGAACGTGGTGTACGGGTTCGCGAACATGCTCGCCAACGCGCTGCGCGACGAGCGCCCGACGCACGCGGCCGTCGCGTTCGACGTGTCCCGCCGGACGTTCAGGACCGAGGCCTACCCCGAGTACAAGGCCGGACGGGCGAAGTCGCCGGACGAGTTCGGCAGCCAGCTCGGCCTGCTCGACCGGTTCCTCGCCGCGATGGGCGTGCCGGTGCTGCGCGCGCCCGGCTACGAGGCCGACGACGTCATCGCGACCCTGACCGCCGGCGCCGAGGCCGGCGGGCTCCAGGTGCTGATCGTCACCGGCGACCGGGACGTCCTCCAGCTCGTCAGCGAGAACGTCACCGTCCTGTACTTCTACCGGACGGCGTCGGAGATGATCCGCTACACGCCCGCCGCCGTCGAGGAGAAGTACGGGCTGACCCCGGCGCAGTACCCGGACTTCGCGGCGCTGCGCGGTGACCCGTCCGACAACCTGCCGAGCATCCCCGGCATCGGCGAGAAGACGGCCGCGAAGTGGGTGCGCGAGTTCGGCTCCCTCGCCGCGCTGCTGGACCGCGCCGACGAGGTGAAGGGCAAGGCGGGCGAGAAGCTGCGCGCCGCGGCCGAGTCGGTGCGGCTGAACCGGCGGCTGACCGAGCTCGTCCGCGACCTGGACCTGCCGGTCGAGCTCGCCGACCTGCGGCGCCGCCCCTACGACCTGTCCGCGTTCACCTCGCTGCTGGACGAGCTGGAGTTCCGCAACGCCAGCCTCCGCCAGCGCCTCTTCGCCGCCGACCCCGGCGGCGGGCGGCTCCCGGGTCAGGAAGGTGGGGCGGCCGAACCCGAGCCGATCCTGGGACGTGAGCTGGAGCCCGGCGAGCTGGCGGGCTGGCTCAACTCCCGCGCGACCGCGCTGACCGGGCTCGCCGCCGACTACACGTGGGTGCGCGGCGAAGGCGACATCGCGCGGATCGCCCTCGCGACCGGCGACGGCCACGCCGCGTCGTTCGAGCCGTCCGGCCTCACCGAGGACGACGAGCGCGCGTTCGCGGCATGGCTCGCCGACCCGGCCCGTCCGAAGGCGCTGCACGACGTGAAGTCGCTCCTGCGAGTCTTCGGCGAGCGCGGCTGGCACCTGGACGGCGCGGCCACCGACACCGCGATGGCCGCGTACCTGCTCCTGCCGGGCCTCGCCGCCTACGGCCTCGCCGACCTCGCAGGGCGCCATCTGGGTCGCCGTCCGTCCGCCGAGGGCGCGGCCGGGCTGATGCTGAACGCCCGCGCCGTCCTCGACCTGGCCGGGAAGTTCGCCGACGACCTGGCGTCCACCGGCATGGACGAGGTGCTGCGCGACGTCGAGCTTCCGCTGTCCGGCCTGCTCGCCCGCGCCGAACGCGCCGGGGTCCACGTCGACGCCGGGATGCTGGACGAGCTGGAGAAGCACTTCGCCGCCGCGATGGAGCGCGCCGCGGGCGAGGCCGCCGACATCGCCGGGCACCCCTTCAACCCCGGCTCGACGAAGCAGCTCCAGGAGGTGCTGTTCGGCGAGCTGGGGCTGCCGAAGACCAAGAAGATCAAGTCCGGGCACTCCACCGACGTGGACGCGCTGACCTGGCTCGCCACCCAGACCGACAACGGCCTGCCCGAGGTCCTGCTGCGGCACCGCGACCAGGCGCGGCTGCGCACGACGGTGGCCGGGCTGATCAGGGAGATCGGCGCGGACGGCCGCGTCCACACCACGTTCCAGCAGACGGTCGCGGCCACCGGGCGGCTCACGTCCACGGAGCCGAATCTGCAGGTCATCCCCGTCCGGACGGAGGAGGGCCGGCGCATCCGCCGCGCCTTCCTGCCCGGCGGCGGCTACGCGTCGCTGATGACCGCCGACTACGGGCAGCTCGAACTGCGCGTCATGGCGCACCTGTCGCAGGACCCGACGCTGCTCGCCGCGTTCGAGTCCGGCGAGGACCTGCACACCACCATGGCGGCACGGGTGTTCGGCGCCGCGCCGGACGCCGTCACCCCCGACCAGCGCCGCAAGATCAAGGCGATGTCGTACGGGCTCGCCTACGGCCTGTCGGCGTTCGGGCTGGCGAAACAGCTGGGCATCCCGATGGCGGAGGCGCGCCCGCTGATGGACGCCTACTTCGAGCGGCTCGGCGGCGTCCGCGACTACCTCGACCACGTCGTCGCCGAGGCCCGCGGCACCGGCTACACCCGCACGCTCCTCGGCCGCCGCCGCTACCTGCCCCACCTGACGAGCGACAACCGGCAGCGTCGCGAGACCGCCGAGCGGATGGCGCTGAACGCGCCGGTGCAGGGCTCCGCCGCCGACATCGTCAAGATCGCGATGCTGCGGGTGGACGCGGCGCTCGCCGCCGCCGGGCTGCGCAGCCGCCTGCTCCTCCAGGTCCACGACGAGATCGTCCTGGAGGTCGCGCCGGGGGAGCGGGACGCGGTCGAGGAGATCGTCCGCGCGGGTATGACCACCGCCTACCCGCTGACGGTGGGCCTGGACGTCGCCGTCGGCACCGGCCCAGACTGGGACGCCGCCGCCCACTGACGATAGGAGACCGATGGACCTGGAGATGATCGTCGAGATCCCGCGAGGATCGCGGAACAAGTACGAGATGGACCACGGCCTCGGCCGCATCCGCCTCGACCGGATGCTGTTCACCTCGACCCAGTACCCGGTCGACTACGGCTACGTCCCGGGCACGCTCGCCGAGGACGGCGACCCGCTGGACGCGATGGTCATGCTGGAGGAGCCGACGTTCCCCGGCTGCGAGATCACCGTCCGCGGCGTCGGGGTGTTCTGGATGCACGACGAGGGCGGCCCCGACGCCAAGATCCTCACCGTCCCGGCGCGGGACGTCCGCTACGCCCAGATCCGCGACCTGCGGGACGTGCACGAGCACATCCTCGACGAGATCGCCCACTTCTTCGACATCTACAAGAGCCTGGAGCCCGGTAAGAGCTCCGACGTGCGCGGCTGGCAGGACAGGCGCGTCGCCGAGCAGACGATCACCGAGGCCGCCGAGCGCGCCCGGAGTACGTCAGCCGGTACGCCCCGATGAGCGCCACCAGCCCGGCGACCACGGGCAGCGCGGTGGACGCGGCCGGCAGCACCAGCGCGCCCGCGACGAGGACGGTGCACGCCCCGGCGG
>JBOHBY010001190.1:0-5688 GCA_050698635.1 Spirillospora sp. | reverse complement strand
CCGGGGAGGTGTGCTTCTCGCTTCTGGCCGTCCCGCTGCTGCCCCGGCTCGGCGCCCTGCGCACCTCGGCCTACTCCGCCGCGCTGGCCGCGCCGATGCTGCTGGCCGTCGGCCTCGTCGTGGACGGGACGTCCGTGCTCCGCACCCCCACCGCCGGCGAACTGGCGGGCTTCGTGTACCTGTCGGTGGTCGTCACCACGATCGCGTTCCTGCTCTGGTACGGCGCCATCGGACGGCTCGGCACCGACCGCGCCGGCCTGTTCGCGGGCCTGATCCCGGTCAGCGCGGTGATCACGACGGTGGCACTCGGCATCGACACACCGGGCCCCGCCGACCTGACCGGCGCCGCCCTGGTCGCCGCGGGCGTCGTCCTCGGCCTCCGCGCCCGCGTCACCCCCCGCGAACCCGCGGTTCCGGAGCCCGTAACCTGTGGTTCCGTAGACACCGCCCCCGTTGGAATCGCGCGAGGATCTGCCTGAGATGTCTGAGTTCTCCTACACCGACCTGCTGCCGCTCGGTCCGGACGAGACCGACTACCGTCTGCTGACCTCTGACGGGGTCTCCACGTTCGAAGCCAACGGGCGGACGTTCCTGCAAGTCGAGCCGGAGGCTCTGCGGTTGCTCACCGAGACCGCCATGCGCGACATCTCGCACCTGCTGCGTCCCGCGCACCTGGCGCAGCTCCGCCGGATCCTGGACGACCCTGAGGCCTCCCCCAACGACCGCTTCGTGGCGCTGGACCTGCTGAAGAACGCGGGCATCTCGTCCGGTGGCGTCCTGCCCATGTGCCAGGACACCGGCACCGCGATCGTGATGGGCAAGCGGGGGCAGCACGTCCTGACCGACGGGAACGACGAGGAGCACATCTCGCGCGGCGTGTACGACGCGTACACGAAGCTGAACCTGCGCTACTCGCAGATGGCGCCGGTGACGATGTGGGACGAGAAGAACACCGGCAGCAACCTGCCCGCGCAGATCGAGCTGTACGCGGCGCCAGGCGAGGCGTACAAGTTCCTGTTCATGGCCAAGGGCGGCGGCAGCGCGAACAAGTCGTTCCTCTACCAGGAGACCAAGGCCGTCCTGAACCCGAAGCGGATGATGTCCTTCCTGGAGGAGAAGATCCGCTCGCTCGGGACGGCGGCGTGCCCGCCCTACCACCTGGCGATCGTGGTCGGCGGGACGTCCGCCGAGTACGCGCTGAAGACCGCCAAGTACGCCTCCGCCCACTACCTGGACACGCTGCCGAGCGAGGGCTCGCCACTCGGGCACGGGTTCCGCGACCTGGAGCTGGAGCTCCAGGTCTTCGAGCTGACGCAGAAGCTCGGCATCGGCGCGCAGTTCGGCGGCAAGTACTTCTGCCACGACGTCCGCGTGATCCGGCTGCCGCGGCACGGCGCATCCTGCCCGGTGGCGATGGCGGTGTCGTGCAGCGCCGACCGGCAGGCCCTCGCGAAGATCACCGCCGAGGGCGTGTTCCTGGAGCGGCTGGAGACCGACCCGGCCCAGTACCTCCCGGAAACGACCGACGAGCACCTCGATGACGAGGTCGTGCATGCCGGGGCGGGCGGCGGGAGTGCGATCAACATCGACCTGAACCGTCCGATGGCGGAGATCAGGGCCGAGCTGACCAAGTACCCGGTGAAGACACGGCTGTCGCTGACCGGTCCGCTGGTCGTGGCGCGCGACATCGCGCACGCCAAGATCAAGGAGCGGCTGGACGCGGGCGAGCCCATGCCGCGGTACCTGCGCGACCACGCCGTCTACTACGCGGGCCCGGCCAAGACGCCGGAGGGCTACGCGTCCGGGTCGTTCGGCCCCACCACGGCCGGGCGCATGGACTCCTACGTCGAGCAGTTCCAGGCCGCCGGAGGCTCGCTGGTGATGCTGGCGAAGGGCAACCGGTCCAAGCAGGTCACCGACGCGTGCCAGGCGCACGGCGGCTTCTACCTCGGCTCGATCGGCGGTCCCGCCGCCCGCCTCGCCCAGGACTGCATCAAGAAGGTCGACGTCCTGGAGTACGCGGAACTCGGCATGGAGGCCGTCTGGAAGATCGAGGTCGAGGACTTCCCCGCGTTCGTCGTCGTCGACGACAAGGGCGAGGACTTCTTCGCCGACACGACGGGGCCGGTCCTGACCATCGGCAGGCGCTGACGAACCAGGCGCTGACGAACCGGGCACTGACCAGCAAGCACGGCTTGCCGTTGCGTGCCGGTTACTAGGGGATTCTTGCCAGCGGGTCACATTGTTGGACAAAATCCCGGTTGGTCCCGACGTCCGCCCGATGACCGCCTAGCCACTCCGGTATCTTTTCCGCCATGTCACAGTCAGAGCGCCTCGTTCTAGCGACGCGCTACCGGCTGGTCTCCGAGATAGGTCAGGGCGCCAACGGCACCGTGTGGAGAGGGCACGACGAGCTCCTCGACCGGGCCGTGGCGATCAAGGAACTCAAGATCCCCGACGACCTCTCCGAGGACGACCGGGTGGTCTTCTACCGCCGTACCCTCCGGGAGGCGCGCGCGCCCGCGCAGCTGCGCACGCACTCCATCGTCGAGGTGTACGACGTGGTCATCGAGCAGGGCCGCCCCTGGATCGTGATGGAGATGATCGAGGCGCCGAGCCTCGAACAGCTCATCGAGCGCTCGGGCCCGCTGCCGCCCGAGCGCGTCGCGCACATCGGCCGCGCCCTGCTGGACGCGCTGAACACCGCGCACAAGGCCGGGATCGTGCACCGCGACCTGAAGCCCAGCAACGTGATCCTGGACGGCGACAGGGTCGTCCTCACCGACTTCGGCCTGGCGTTCTCGTCCGGGTCGGCCAGCCTGACGAAGACGGGCCACTTCATGGGCTCGCCCGCGTACGTGGCGCCCGAGGTGGCCGCCGGGGAGAAGGCGACGCCGCGCTCTGACCTGTGGTCGCTCGGCGCGACGATGTTCGCCGCACTGGAGGGCCACCCGCCGTTCGAGCGCGAGAACGTGATGGCGACGCTGAGCGCGCTGGCGAACGAGTCGACGCCGTCCCCGCAGAACGCGGGCGCGCTCGCCCCGGTGATCAGCGGGCTGCTGGAGAAGAACCCGACCCGCAGGCTCAGCCACGCCCGCGCGGTCGACCGGCTCGAACGCGCCGTCGCCGGTCCCCGGTCGGGACGCCACGCGCAGACGCCCCGGTACCGGGTGATGGTCGTGATCGGCCTGATCGGCGCGACCGTCGCGTCCTGCGGGATCGGCGCCACCGCGCTGATCGTCGGGATGACGAAGGAGAGCCCGGGGCCCTCGCCCACGGAGGGGCCGTCGAGCCCGGCGGGTGGCGGCTGGCAGGACACCCCGCCCGGCGTCGAGTCCAGCACGCTGGTCGTCCGGGCCCGTAACGCGGTCTGCAAGGTGTTCGTGTCGGTCCCCGGCGGCGCCGTGCTCGCCGACGAGACCCTGCGCGAGGGCGAGGCCCGCCAGTTCGGCCAGCCGCGCCTCAACGCGGTCATCTACGACACGTCCGCCTGCGACGTCTGGGTCAACGGCCTGCGCAAACCCCTCGGCTCCCCCGGCGAGCGCAAGAACTACACGCTCACCGGGGAGTGACACGCCCCACCCCGGGGAATGCGTGAGCCACCCGCCGTGGCTGCCATGAATGGCGGTTGGGGACGCGCAGGGAGGCTCTGATGGGCGAGCAGACGGACGAGCGGATCGGCGAGCGGGAGTTCCGGGTCGAGCACGACTCGATGGGCGAGGTCCGGGTGCCGGCGGCGGCGAAGTGGCGGGCGCAGACGCAGCGTGCGGTGCGGAACTTCCCCGTCTCGGGACGGACGCTTGAGGCGGCCCACATCGCCGCGCTCGGCGAGATCAAGGCCGCGGCGGCGACGGTGAACGCCGAACTCGGGGTGCTCGACGCCGACCTCGCCCGCGCGATCACCGCCGCCGCCCGCGAGGTCGCCGGCGGCCGGTGGGACGACCAGTTCCCCATCGACGTGTTCCAGACCGGGTCGGGGACGTCGTCGAACATGAACGCCAACGAGGTCGTGGCGACGCTGGCGCAGGAGCGGCTCGGGCGTCCCGTCCATCCGAACGACCATGTGAACGCGTCGCAGTCGTCGAACGACGTGTTTCCCTCGTCCATCCATATCGCTGCGACGGGCGCCGTCCTGAACGACCTGATCCCCGCGCTGCGGCACCTGCGGGACGCGCTCGACCGCAAGGCCCGCGAGTTCGCGACGGTCGTGAAGGCGGGCCGCACGCACCTGATGGACGCGACGCCCGTGACGCTCGGGCAGGAGTTCGGCGGGTACGCGGCGCAGATCGCGCACGGCGTGGAGCGGCTGGAGGCCGTCCTGCCGCGGCTGGCGGAGCTGCCGCTGGGCGGGACGGCGGTCGGCACCGGCATCAACACCCCGGACGGCTTCGGCGGCCGCGTCATCGCCGAGATAGCGCGCGCGACGGGCCTTCCGCTGACGGAGGCCCGCGACCACTTCGAGGCGCAGGGCGCGCGGGACGGCCTGGTCGAGGCGAGCGGCGCGCTGCGCACGGTCGCGGTGAGCCTCAACAAGATCGCCAACGATCTGCGCTGGATGGGCTCGGGCCCGCGCGCCGGGCTCGCCGAGATCCGGCTGCCCGACCTGCAGCCCGGTTCGTCGATCATGCCGGGGAAGGTGAACCCGGTGATCCCGGAGGCGGTCACGCAGGTCGCGGCGCAGGTCATCGGGAACGACGCGGCGGTCGCGTTCGGCGGCGCGTCCGGCAACTTCGAGCTGAACGTGATGCTGCCGGTGCTGGCCCGCAACGTACTGGAGTCGATCACCCTGCTGGCGAACGTGTCGCGGCTGCTCGCCGACCGCTGCGTCGACGGCATCGAGGCCGACGCCGACCGGATGCGCGAGTACGCGGAGTCGTCACCGTCGATCGTGACGCCGCTGAACCGCTACATCGGGTACGAGGAGGCGGCGAAGGTCGCCAAGCAGGCGCTGAGCGAACGCAGGACGATCCGCGAGGTCGTCCTGGAACGCGGCTACGTCGACGCCGGAAAGCTCACGATCGAGCAGCTCGACGAAGCCCTGGACGTGCTCGGCATGACGGGCGCGTCCAAAGACGCGTCCAAGAGCGCGTCCCAGAAGCCGCGCTGAGGGCCTGGGACGCGCCGGGCCGGGATCAGTACCAGCCCACCGACTGGAAGTGCGACCAGCCGCCGCACGGCGTCTTGTACCGGTTCTTGATGTAGCCGAGGCCCCACTTGATCTGCGTGGTGGCGTTGTTGCGCCAGTCAGGCCCGGCGCTGCCCATCTTCGAACCCGGCAGCGCCTGCGGGATGCCGTACGCGCCGGACGGGTTGGCGGCGTGGGTGTTCCAGCCGCTCTCCCTGTCCCACAGCTTCACCAGGCAGCCGAACTCGCCGGCGCCGGAGAAACCGAAGCTCGGCATCAGCCGCTTGGCGATGCGCTGCGCCTCGCCCGCCGGGACCGGGTCGCCGATCGGGCCGCCGCCGCCACTGCCGCCGCCCTCGTCGGGCTTCTTGGTCGGGACCGGCTTGCCCTTCGGGAGCAGGGACGGGCCCTTGCCCTCGTCCTCGCGCGCCGCGCGGGACGCGCGTTCGAGGGCCAGCTTGCGGCGCTGCTCCTCCAGGACCTTCGGGTCGACCTTCGGCGCGGCGTCGGCGAGCTGCTTGGTCGGCTTGACGGTCGCCTCGTCGCCACCGGAACCGCCGGTC
>JBOHBY010001189.1:0-3133 GCA_050698635.1 Spirillospora sp. | reverse complement strand
GCGTGCTCCAGCGCGCCCGCGAACGCGGCCCCGCCCGGCCCTGTCTCGCCAAGGGCCTCCTGCGGGCCGAGGACGTCGGCCAGGCCGCGGTACACCTGGCTGAGGATCACGCCGGAGTTGCCCCGCGCGCCGAGCAGCGCGCCTCGTGCCAGCGCACGCCACGTGTCCTGGGCGTTCGCGCCGTCCGGGAGCTCGTCCACCGCGTCCGCCGCCGCGATCACGGTCAGATACAGGTTCGTGCCGGTGTCGCCGTCCGGGACGGGGAACACGTTCAGCGCGTCGATCTCCGCCCGGGTCCGGCCGAGCGCCTCCGCGGCGCCCGCGCACCACCGGCGGATCGCCGCCACGTCGAGGACTTCGTCCAACGCCCCGCCCCTCTCAACGTCGCCCGACTCTTCTGTACCGCGCATGAGCCGTCTGGGGAAGCCGTGAACCCGAACGTTCGCGGGCCGATTCGCCTACGCGACGCGCTGTCGGCTACTCTGATCCGTGCGCCTCGTCCGAGGCGCTCATCAGTGAGCGCCCATGAAGCCCGGCCCGCCCGCGGCGGCGACGGGCGGCGCTCCGGTCAGAGCATCGACACCACTTGGAGTTTCCCGTGGCTTCCGTCTGCGACGTCTGCGGCAAGGGACCCGGTTTCGGCATGCGCGTCTCCCACTCGCACCGCCGCACCCCGCGCCGCTGGAACCCCAACATCCAGCGGGTGCGCGCCGTCGTGAACGGCAGCACCAAGCGGATCAACGCCTGCACCTCCTGCATCAAGGCCGGAAAGGTCGTCAAGCCGACCGTCTGAGCGGCGCGCAGGGGCCTTCTTCTCCGACCGGCTCATCGGGACCGCCCGATGGGCCGGTTTCGTACGTCTGGAACAGGGATCAGGCGCGCAGGCGCCAGCCGTGGTCGACCGGGCCGATCCCGGCGCCGAGCGGGAAGCCCGCAGCGATCGCGCCCGTCACGTACTCCTTCGCCGTCGCCACCGCCGCGGGCACGTCGTCGCCGAGCGCCAGCCGCGAGGCGATCGCGGACGCGAGCGTGCAGCCGGTCCCGTGCGTGTGCCGGTTGTCGTGCCGGGGCGCGGTGAACCGGTGCTCGCGCTCCCCGTCGAACAGCAGGTCGGCGGGCTCGCCCGGCAGGTGCCCGCCCTTGATCAGGACCCAGCGCGGGCCGAGCGCCTTGACGGCCTCGGCCGCCTCGCGCAACCCCGACTCGTCCACGACCTTGACGCCGGTGAGCTGCTCCACCTCGTAGAGGTTGGGCGTGACGACGGTCGCGGCGGGCAGCAGCGCCGAGCGGACGGCCTGGACGGCGTCGGCCGCGAGCAGCGAGTCACCGTGCTTCGACACGCCCACGGGGTCGACGACGGACGGCGCGTCCGAGGCGGCCAGCGCCTCGGCGACGGTCTCGACCAGGGCCGTGGACGCGAGCATCCCCGTCTTGATCGCGTGGACGCCGATGTCGGAGAGCACGGAGTCGAGCTGGGCCCGCACCGCCTCGACCGGCAGCTCCCAGTAGCCCTGTACGCCGAGCGAGTTCTGCGCGGTGACGGCGGCGATGACGCTCATCCCGTGGACGCCGAGCGCGAGCATCGTCTTCAGGTCGGCCTGGATGCCGGCGCCGCCGCCGGAGTCCGAGCCCGCGATGGTGAGCACGAGCGGCGGGGCCTTCGGCCGGGACTGCGTCATGCCGTCCACCCTATGTCGGCGGGCGTCGGCCGACGGCGGCCGGTCTCAGACGAGGGCGCAGGGCTGGCTGTTCAGGACGCACACGGACGGCTTGTGAGCGGTGCCCCGCGCGGCGAACACGATCCGTACCTTCGCGCCGGGCGCGATGGCGGTCGGCCCCCGTACCGAGGCGACCTTGCCGATCTTGAGGACGGTGGCGCCCGTGACGGCGGTGACGGACGCGCTGGAGATCTTGAACGCGAGCGCCCACGTGGTGACGGGCCGGGGGCCCTTGTTGGCGATCGTCGCGGTCGCCTTGAAGCCGCCGGGGCTCTTGGACGCGACCCGGAACGCGATGATGAGGCCGTCGCTGCGGCCGGCGCCTCGGCTGGCACGGTCCCCCTGCTCGCGCTGGGAGACCTGGTTGTCCCTGGGGTTGGTCTGCGTGGTGTCGTGCGGGGTGCCGCCCGCGAAGTTGAGGGAGATCTGCTGCGTGCTCAGCGCGTAGGCGACGATCCCGACCGCGATGACGAGCGCGACGATCGGCAGCAGCGGGACCGGCAGCACCGACAGGAACGCGAACGGGCCGCCCCCGGAGCGGGCCTTGGAGTCGGCCGGATCGGCCGGGCCGGAGGGCTCGTACGGTTCGGGCTCGTACGGTTCGGGAACGGCGGCGGGATCGAGGGTGGGAGCGCCCGGATAGTCACCCGGGTAATCGCCGGGGAGGGGCTCGAACCGGTGGTGGACCGGCGGCCCGTGCGTACGGTCCACGTCAGGCGGCGGGCCGGTCGAGATGCGCTCGGACGGCGACACGAACACGCGGTCGTCGGTCGGCCCGGAGAAGGCGTCGAAGGGCGGCCCCGGCGGCGCGCCGTAGAACGGACCCTGAGACGCGCGAGCGTCCGGTACGGGTTCGTCGTCCGGTTGTTCGCGCCTGGTGTGTCGTCCCATCCCATCCCTCTTCGATCAGAGGATGTATACCAAACACGTACCAACCGTGCCTACAGGATGCGTCAACGCGCACGGGCGTACGCGCTCCGTACATGCCGTTCCTACACCGGGAAATGGTCCCACGCGCCGGCCGGTGGTTCGCGGCCGTCGACACGCACTCCGGACCCCTCGACGACGGATCCGATGACCGTCCAGGACGGGGGCAGCGCGGCGTCCTGCGGGAACGTCGCGGCGAACGCGTGGTCCTCGCCGCCGGTCAGCGCGTGGCGGAGCCCGTCCGGCCCGAGGATCTCCGGGACGGGCACGGCGGACGAGTCGACGTCGATCCGGACACCGCTCGCGGCCGCGATGTGCCCGAGGTCCTGGACGAGCCCGTCGCTCACGTCCAGCAACGCGGTCACGCCGTGTGCGCGGGCCTCCTCCCCCGCCGTGTACGGGGGTTCCGGACGGCGGTGCGCCGCGATCAGCACGGCGGGCCCGTCCCGCCCCTCGGCGAGCAGCGCCAGCCCGGCGGCGGCGTGGCC
>JBOHBY010001188.1:0-1797 GCA_050698635.1 Spirillospora sp. | reverse complement strand
GCCCGGCGTCGCCGCGCGCCGACCCGAGCGGGCCCGGACCGCTGGTGTAGGTGATCCGGACGCGCGCCAGCGGCCACTTCGGCGCCGCGGCGAGCACTTCGAGCGTCCCCTGGGCGAGAGCGTCGTGGTCTGGCTCGGGCAGGCCGAGACCGGCCGCGGAAACCGCCAGCCGCCGCAGGTGCCGGGTCAGCGCGAACGGCTCGCCGCCCGCCGCCTTCACCGTCTCGAACACCCCGTCGCCGACGAGCATGCCGTGGTCGAAGACCGACACCACCGCGTCCTCGGGGTCGACGAGCTCACCGTTGAGCCAGATCGGGACCCGCACCGTCACCGGAAGCCACCTCCAAAAGCCGAGCCGCCTTCAGCTCGGTCTCGCGCCATTCGCGAAGCGGATCGGACCCCCAGGTGATGCCCGCGCCGGTACCGAACCGCAGCAGGCCGCCCTCCGCCCAGAAGGTCCGGATCCCCACCGCGAGGGCGCCGCGCCGGGAGTCCGCGTCCACCCAGCCGATGGCCCCACAGTACGGGCCCCGCGGGACGGGTTCGAGCACCTCCAGCAGGTCGAGCGCGCTCGCCTTCGGGGCGCCGGTGATCGAACCGGGCGGGAACGTCGCGGCGATCAGCTCCGGCCACCCTCCCCCGGCCAGCCGCGCCCGGACGGTCGACACCAGATGGACGAGCCCAGGATGCTCCTCCAGCTCGCACAGCCCCGGCACCTCCACCGAGCCGATCTCGGCGACGCGTCCGAGATCGTTCCGGACGAGGTCGACGATCATGACGTTCTCGGCGTCGTCCTTGGCCGTCATGCCGTCAGCGGTCTTCGCCGTCCCCTTGATCGGACGCGACTCGACCACATCGCCGTCCCTGGACAGGTAAAGCTCGGGCGAGGCGCACGCGACCTCCAGCCCCGGCACCTTCACCGTCATCGCGTACGGCGCCGGATTCCCCTCGGCGAGCCTGGCCCCGAGCCCCTCGATGCTCGCTCCCGCGGGCAGTTCCGCCGACATCACCCGGCACAGGTTGGCCTGGTAGACGACGCCATCCGCGATGGCGTTCCGGATCGTGTCGACGCCGGCCATGTAGGCGGCCTGGTCCAGCGACGTGCTCCACTCCCCCGGCCGCGCCCACGCACCCCCTGGATGCGGTGCAGGCCGCACCGCCTCGAACCGCGCGCACGTGGCCTTTCCCTCGTACGTCACCACCACGGCCCACCAGCCCCGCGAATCCAGCGCACCCAAATCGTCGGTCACGTCGGCGAGGCCCGTCGCCAACATTCCGCCCGCGTACGCGAAGCTCACGGCAGGACGCACCCGAACGAGTCGGCGAGCCCTTCCAGCCCCGCCTCCGTCACGATCAGCGCCCGGCGCGTCGTCCCGCGCTCGAACCAGCCCAGCTCGATCATCCGCGCCGTCAGCGCCGCACCGAGCGCCCCGTTCAGGTGGGGGCGCCGCTCCGTCCAGTCCAGGCACTGCCACGCGAACCTGCGCCGCGTCTTCCGTAGGGCCGCCACGTCCAGGCCCAACGCCCCGAACCGCTCCTCCCCCTTCACCGTCACGTCGAACGCGTCGCCATCACCGCCCTCAATAAGCCCCCCACCCACCAGTGCGGCGAACAAGGCGACCCCGGCCTCCCCGGCCAGGTGGTCGTAGCACGTCCGCGCCTCGTGCAGGCGCCGCGCGTCCCGCGACTGCCGCAGGCTCCGCACCCGCACCGGCGGGCTGATCCGCGACAGCGCCTCGATGACCTGCGCGACCTCGCTCCCCCGCAGCCGGTAGTACCGGTGCCGCCCCTGCCGGA
>JBOHBY010001187.1:0-8090 GCA_050698635.1 Spirillospora sp. | reverse complement strand
CCGCCGCCCGTCGCGCCCCCGGACCGGCGTCGCTGGGCCTGGCTGTTCGTGCTCGGCTGGGCGGCGCAGGTCGCCGTCCGGCTCTGGCTCGGCTCCAGGCAGACGGTGCCGGTCGCGACGCCGGACGAGTCGGGCTACCTGTTCGCCGCCCGCGTCCTGACCGGCGGCCCCGACGCCGACATGTCGTTCGGGACCGTCTACCGCGGCGGGTACGCGCTGCTGCTGACGCCCGCGTTCTGGTTCGGCGACGACCCGGTGAGCGTCTACCGCGGCGCGCTGGTGATCAACGCGCTGATCAGCGCCGTGATGCTCCCGCTGGCCTACCTGCTGCTGCGCCGCTTCGGCGTGCGCAGGCGCTGGTCGTATGTGTTCGGGCACGTGACGGCCGTGCTGCCGTGCGTGCTGTTCTACTCCGAGTTCGTGCTGACCGACGCGATCCTGCCGGTGATCCTGGTCGGCTGGCTGCTGCTCGTCCACACGTGGCTGAACGCCCCACCCCCTCCCGAGAGGCGCTCATCGCTCCGCCTGACGCTGGCCGGGACAGGCGCGTCACTACTCGTCGCCTACGCCTACACGTGCCACACACGCGGCGCGGTCCTCCTGGCCGCGCACGTGGCGCTCATCGCCGCCGCGCTGGTGTTCCGCTGGAGGTCCTGGCGCGCGACGTCCCTGGCCGCGCTCGCCGCCGCCGCTGGGACGGCCGCCGGGATGCTCCTGAACCGCTCGCTCCTTCCGCACATGTACCCGCAGGGCGACAACGACCTCGGCGGCAACGTCGTCCGGCGGCTGACGTCCGAGGACGGCTGGGGCTGGATGATCTCGCTCGGCACCGGCCAGGTCTGGTACCAGGCCGCCGCGACCGGCGGGATCGCCGCGGTCGGCCTCGCCGCCGTCGCGTTCGCCGTCGTCCGCCCGTCCAGCGTGTCCGTCGGAAGCCCAGGCCAGACGAGGGCCCTCGCCTTCGCCCTGATCGCACTCGTAGCGGGCATAGCCTTCGCCACCTCAGCCGCGCTCCCAGTCGAGTACCGCGTAGGCAACTACGTCTACGGCCGCTACCTTGCGACGGTCACGCCGGTGCTGTTCGCCGCCGGTGTCGCGGTCCTGCTGCGCGCGTCGCCCCGAACCCTCCTATGGGCGGTGGCGTCGGCGGTCACCATGACGGTCGTCGCCGCTTGCGTCGTCCAGTGGTACGCGGGTGACCTGCTCACCCAGTACACCTACACGGCCTACGACTTCCCAGAGACAGCCTTCCTCACCTGGGACTGGACGTCGTTCCGCCTCTGGCACGCCACCGCCACGGCCCTCGTGCTGCTGTGCGCGTCCGCGGCCGTCGTCCGGCTACGGCGCGGCGGGCCGCTGCTGCTCGCGGGTGTGCTCGCCGTCGTCGCGGTAGGCATGACCGTCACCGCGACCGACCGCATCGCCCGTCCGCTGGTCCGCGACGAGACCGCGCACACCGACATCAGGCAGAGCGTCGACCTGCACCGGCAGCGGTCCGTCGCGGTCGACTGGAACGTCCCGTGGACGATCCGCCTGTCGCACTACTACTGGGCCTGGTGGAGCGACGGCAGCGTCTTCGACGCCCGCTGGACCCCGCCACCGCAGAACGTCGACTTGGTCGTCCTGGCCTGGCCGAAGGACAAACCCGCCACCGCGTCCTGGCCGAAAGGCGCCCCACCCGGCTGGCACATCGTCGACAGCCGTCGCACCATCCAAGGCGACTGGGTCGCCTGGACCCGCTAGTCGCCTAGGGGCTGGGGCGGCGGGTTCCAGAGTTGGAGGACGTTGTCGGACGAGTGCCACAGGAGGCGCCAGCCCTGGGCCGGGTCCGGGCGCCAGCCGCTGGCGATCTGTGACTCCATGCCTCGCCAGCGCGTGTAGAGCATCGGGCCCTCGGTCGCGTTGCGGGGGAACTGCGGCATGTAGTGCGGGAAGTCGCGGATCTCGCCGCGCCAGATCGGGTCGCCCCAGACGTCGCGCGTGTAGAAGGTGAGGGTCTGCGCGAGGCGGCGGTCGGCGCAGATCAGCGTGATGTCGCGGTGGCCGGCGAGGTAGCCGCGCAGCTCGCTCCACGCCTTGTCGCGCGGCAGGTCGGGGACGGCGCGGACGGCGGCGGTCACGTAGGTCCCGCCCAGTGCCAGCGCCAGAACCGGGACGACGAGGGTGCGCAGGCGGAGGCGGGAGACGAGGCCGACAGGCAGCTTCTGGAACATCAGGATCAGGGAGCCGAAGCCGCCCGCGAGCAGGGCGGGCAGGACGGCGAACCAGTAGCGCTGCAACCAGGCCCGTAGCGAGATGTCGTTCGGGTCGAGGACGCCGGAGAACAGCGTCAGCGGGACGGCGAGCGTGAAGAACCACACCAGGACGAGCGCGAGCCGCCGGTCGCGGGTCACCGCCCAGCCGATGATCGTGAGCGCGAGCGCGGCGGTGAAGACCAGGCCGAGGGCGTTCCAGTCGTGCATGGCGCGCAGGAACGAGCGGGCGGCGAGGCCGCGCGTCACGTAGTCGCGGGACTGGCCGCCGTGCTCGGCGGCGGAGATCAGCCCGGCGAGCGGGCTGCCCCACACGATCTGGTTGTGGACGAGGTTGACCGCCAGGATCGCGACCATCGGCGCGCCGACCGTGACGTTGCGGCGCCACGGGATCCGCAGCAGCGCCAGGTAGAGGGGAATGGCGAGGAACAGGAACGCCAGGAACTCCCGGACGAGGAACGCCGAGGCCATGAACGCCCCGGCGGTGAGCAGCATGCGGGTCTGGGCGCGTCCGGTCCGGCGGCTCGCGACGACGAGGGCCGCCATCCCGATGGTGAACAGGCCGGCGCCGGGCATGTCGGGCAGCATCACGCCGGTCGACCAGGTGATCTCGTGGCCGTACGGGTTCGTCATCGTGAAGAACGGGTGGACGAGCAGCACCGCCGCCGACGCCACGCCCGCCACGTCCCCGAACAGGGACCTGACGACCAGATATGTCCCGACGAAGAACGCGCAGCCGCCGAGCGCCGCGATGACGAAGTAGGCGGCCTGCCCGTCCCCGAGGATCTCCTGGACGAGCCGCGCCGGCAGCACCAGCCCGATCCGGGTGACCTGGTGCGGGACCTCGTCGAACGGCCACTGCTCCAGCGGGATGTCGGGCCAGTCGCGGGCGGCGAGCCACACGTAGTACGGGTCGAAGTACAGCGGCGGGGTCATGATCACCCACTGCGCGAGCACCGTGGCCGCCGCCACCAGCAGGGACAGCCACACCACGCGGCGCGTCCGCCGTATCCGCGCGGCCGTGCGGGACAGGAGCCCAGGGGGCGGTTCGGGTCCGGTCAGCGGCTCGTCGGCGGTCGGCGCGTCGACGGCCGGCTGGTCGGACGTGCTCTGGGCCATGCCTGGCTCCCGCCTCCATGGGATCGTGCCGCTGAGACGACGGACCAGGCTACTCGCGTGCCGGGGTGTGCGTGACGCGACTACCCTTGATTCCATGTCCTCGTCAAGCCGTCATATCTTGACCGCGCCCGCCTGGCCGTACGCCAACGGGCCCCGTCACATCGGGCACGTCTCCGGTTTCGCGCTGCCCGCCGACATGTTCAGCCGCTACCAGCGGATGGCGGGCAGCAAGGTCCTGATGGTCAGCGGCACCGACGAGCACGGCACGCCGATCCAGGTGCAGGCCGACAAGGAGGGCGTGTCCGCGCGGGAGCTCGCCGACCGCTACAACGGCGTCATCGCGCAGGACCTGCACGGCCTCGGCATGACCTACGACCTGTTCACCCGGACGACGACGCGCAACCACTACGCCGTCGTCCAGGAGATCTTCAAGGGCCTGTACGACAACGGCTACATCTTCCCGCAGAAGACGATGGGCGCGATCTCGCCGTCCACCGGCCGGACGCTCCCCGACCGCTACATCGAGGGCACCTGCCCGATCTGCGGGTACGACGGGGCGCGCGGCGACCAGTGCGACAACTGCGGCAACCAGCTCGACCCCGTCGACCTGATCAACCCGGTGTCGCGGATCAACGGCGAGACGCCGAAGTTCGTCGAGACCGAGCACTTCATGCTCGACCTGCCCGCGTTCACCGAGGTCCTCGGCCGGTACCTGCGCGGCAAGCAGAACGGCGCGCTGGCGTGGCGGCCGAACGTGCTGAAGTTCGCGCTGAACCTGCTGGACGACATGCAGCCCCGCGCGATCAGCCGCGACCTCGACTTGGGCGTCCCGATCCCGCTGGACGGCTGGCGCGACAACCCGGCGAAGAAGCTGTACGTGTGGTTCGACGCCGTCGTCGGCTATTTCTCGGCGTCGGTGGAGTGGGCGCGGCGGTCCGGTGACCCGGAGGCGTGGCGCGCCTGGTGGCAAGACCCGGAGGCCCTGTCCTACTACTTCATGGGCAAGGACAACATCGTCTTCCACGCCGAGATCTGGCCCGCGATGCTGCTCGGCTACAGCGGCCAGGGCGACAAGGGCGGCACGCCGGGGTCGCTGGGCGCGCTGAACGTGCCGACGGAGGTGGTGTCGTCGGAGTTCCTGACGATGGAGGGCCGCAAGTTCTCCTCGTCCCGCCAGGTCGTCATCTACGTCCAGGACTTCCTCGCCCGCTACGACGTCGACGCGCTGCGCTACTACGTCGCGGTCGCCGGGCCCGAGAACCAGGACACCGACTTCACGTGGGCGGAGTTCGTCCGCCGCAACAACGACGAGCTGGTCGCCGCGTGGGGCAACCTCGTCAACCGGTCGGTGAACATGGCCGCGAAGAACTTCGGCGCGATCCCGGAGGCGGGCGACCTCACCGACGCCGACCGGGCGCTGATGGAGCGCAGCCGCAACGCGTTCGCGGCCGTGGGCGCGGAGCTCGAACGGTCCAGGTTCAAGAACTCGATCACCGAGGCGCTGGACGTCGTCCGCGACGCGAACAAGTACCTGTCCGACCAGGCGCCGTGGAAGCTGAAGGACGACCCGGCCCGCGTGAAGTCGATCCTGCACACCGTGCTGCAGGTCGTCGACGACGCCAAGACGCTGCTGACGCCGTTCCTGCCGCGCTCGTCGCAGAAGGTCTACGAGATGCTCGGCGGGCAGGGCGTGTGGAGCGGCATGCCGGAGCTGAAGACCGTCTCGGAGGACGGCGGGCCCGACTACACCGTCCTGACCGGCGACTACGCGACCGAGGCGCGCTGGGAGTCCGTGCCGATCAAGCCGGGGGTGCCGCTGGCGAAGCCGACCCCGCTGTTCACCAAGCTCGACACCTCCGTCGTCGACGATGAACTCGCCCGGCTGGAGAACCGGTGAGCGGCGACGGCGACGGCGACGGGGGCGACGGGCAGAGTTCACGCTCGTTCCCGCCGCTGCCGGAGCGGCTCCCGGTGGACGTCTTCGACAGCCACTGCCATCTGGACATCGTCGACACGCCCGTGCAGGAGCAGATGAGGTCGGCGAAGGCGGCGGGCGTCACCCGGATCGTCACGATCGGCTGCGACCTGCCGTCGTCGCGGTTCGCGGTGGAGGCCGCCGGCGAGTTCGACGACGTGTACGCGGCGGTCGCGATCCATCCGAACGAGACGACGGGGATCTCCGACGCCGTCCTGGAGGACGTCGCGCGGCTGGCCGCGCACCGCAAGGTCCGCGCGATCGGCGAGACCGGCCTGGACTACTACCGCGACTGGGCGCCGAAGGCCGACCAGCATCGCGCGTTCCGCGCCCACATCGAGATCGCCAAGCGCACCGGCAAGGCCCTGGTGATCCACGACCGGGACGCGCACGACGACGTCCTGCGCGTCCTGGACGAGGAGGGCGCGCCCGAAACGGTCGTCTTCCACTGCTACTCGGGCGATGCCGGGATGGCCGAGGTGTGCGCCGAGCGCGGCTATCTGATGAGCTTCGCCGGGAACGTCACGTTCAAGAACGCCGAGCCGCTGCGCGAGGCGCTGAAGACCGCGCCGCTCGACCTGCTGCTCGTGGAGACCGACGCGCCGTTCCTGACGCCGATCCCGCACCGGGGCAAGCCGAACGCGTCGTACCTGATCCCGCACACGGTCCGCGCGATGGCGGAGGTCAAGGGCGTGGACGTCGCGGAGCTCTGCGAGGCCATCGCCGCCAACGGCGAACGCGCCTTCGGCGCCTGGTGATGGCCAAGGAGAAATGGCGGAGGGCGCGCAGGAGCGGGCTCATCCTCTCCGGGATGGCGCTTGTGCTGATGGCCGTCAGCGCGTACCCCACGTACACCTACGCCCGCGCCGAGTCCAAGGACGTCCCGCTGACCGGCTGCACGGGGGACTCGCCCAACCGCGCCGACTGCACGATGCGCTGGCAGGCCGCCGACGGGACGTGGTGCGAGAAGCGGGACGAGATCTCCGGCGAGGACGACGGCGTGGACGGCATGCAGAACTTCCGCGTCAACGGCTGCGAGGTCAAGGAGCCCTACGGGATCGCCTTCTTCGGCGCCGGTCTCCTTCTGCTCGCCTGCACGGGAATCGGAACGCTGGTCTCGCGCCTCCGCCACGCCTAGCAACCCTCCCGGCTATGCGGGCCCAGGGGACGGATGGGGACGGATGTGGGCGATGAGGTGGCGGAGGCGCGGCGGGCGGCTCTAATCTCTGGCCTCTGAGCGGGCGCCCCCGAGCCCGACCCCCCTTGGAGGTACCCGTGCGTCGCCATCCGCTGCGTCCTGCCGTCCCCGTGCTGCTGGTCCCCGTGTTGATGGTGGCGGCGGGCTTGGAGGCGGTGGATCGGGCGGGTCGGGGAAGGCCGCCGCGGACGCGCCCCGCGCCGACGCGCCCGCACCGCGCAAGGTCGTGATCGTGGTCGACGGCAAGCCGACGGAGACGATGACGACCGGCACGACCGTCCAGCAGGTCCTCGACCAGGCCAGGATCGCGCTGGGCCCGCACGACCTGGTGAAACCGGCCGTCGACCAGCCCGCGGGCGACGTCGTCAAGGTCCTGCGGCTGCTGTCGGCGCCGAAGACCGCCGTCGTCAAGGTGCCCGCCAAGACCATCCGGAAGAAGAGCGCCTCGGTACCGCCGTGGGACGAGAAGGTGCTGCGCGCGGGACGTCCCGGCATCAAGATCGTGACGTGGGCGTACGTCCGGCCGCCGGTCAGGAAGGGCGCCAAGGGCGCCAAGGGTGCCAGGGGCGCGAAGGCCGGAGCAGGCGGGAGGGCCAAGCCGGTCAAGAAGATCATCACGCAGCGGATCAAGACCAGGCCCGTCGCGCGGATCCTCGCCGTCGGCCCGAAGGCGGCGGGCACCGGCTCGGCCGCGCGGCTCAACTGGCGCGGTCTTGCGGGCTGCGAGTCCCACAACAACCCGAAGGCCGTGAACCCGGCCGGGTATTACGGCCTCTACCAGTTCTCCATGGCGTCGTGGGCGTCGGTCGGCGGCAAGGGCAAACCGTCGGACGCCAGCGCGGCCGAGCAGACCTACCGCGCGCAGGTGCTCTACAACAAGGTGAACGGGCGCTGGCAGGGCCAGTGGCCCAACTGCGGGAGGTACCTGTTCGGCTGAGCTGGAACAATCGGGGCCGTGGGGGAGACACAGGCGGAACTGCTCGGCCCGGCCGACGTGCGCGAGCTGGCGGAACGGCTCGGCGTCCGGCCGACGAAGACGCTCGGGCAGAACTTCGTCATCGACGCCAACACCGTCCGGCGGATCGTCCGGACGGCGGGGCTGCGCCCCGGCGACGTCGTGATCGAGGTCGGGCCGGGGCTGGGGTCGCTGACGCTGGCGCTGCTGCCCGCGGCGGACCGGGTCGTCGCCGTGGAGGTGGACGCGGCGCTGGCGGCGGCACTGCCCGGCACCGTCGCGGCGCGGGCCCCGGAACTGGCCGGACGGCTGGAGGTCGTGCACGCCGATGCGATGAAGATCACAGAGGTGCCGGGGCCCGAGCCGACGGCCCTCGTCGCGAACCTGCCCTACAACGTCGCGGTGCCGGTCGTCCTGCACCTGCTGGCGGCGCTGCCGTCGCTGCGCAGCGCCCTGGTCATGGTGCAGGCCGAGGTCGCCGACCGGATGGCCGCGACGCCCGGCGGGAAGGTCTACGGGGTGCCGTCGGTGAAGCTCGCCTGGTTCGGGGACGTCCGGCGGGCCGGGGCCGTCGGGCGCGCGGTGTTCTGG
>JBOHBY010001186.1:0-6999 GCA_050698635.1 Spirillospora sp. | reverse complement strand
CACCGCAACGCACCACTGAACCCCGCACGCACGCACCCGCGCGGGCTCCAGGACCAGCGTTGTCCGAGCCTGCGGGGGTGCGCGGCGCGCGAACGGCATAGGCTTGGGCACGTGGTGCTTACAGTGGTGAGGGGCCGGTAGCCGTGCGCATGCTGGGCTCGATCCCGGTGCGCGTGCTGGACGACCGGCACCGGGCGGAGGCCCTCGCGATCCTGGACGCCGACCCGGTGTCCAACGTGTTCGTCAGCTCCCGCGTCCATGCCGCCGGGCTCGACCCGCGCCGCCTCGGCGCGCAGATGTGGGGCTACCTGCGGGACGGGCGCCTGGTCTCGCTGTGCTACTCCGGCGCCAACCTCATCCCCGTCGCCGCCGGCCCGGAGGCCGTCCGCGCGTTCGCCGAACGGGCCCAGGCGCAGGGGCGGCGCTGCTCGTCGATCGTCGGGCCGGTCGGCGCGGTCGGGGAACTCTGGGAGACCCTCGCGCCGTACTGGGGGCCGCCGCGGGCCGTCCGCGCCGACCAGCCGGTGATGGCCACGTCCACCGTCCCGGACATGCCGGGCGACCCCGGCGTCCGGCGGGTCCGGATGGAGGAGTTCGACGTCGTCTATCCCGCCTGCGTCGCGATGTTCACCGAGGAGGTCGGGGTCTCGCCCGACACCGGTGACGGTGGGGTGCTCTACCGGGCCCGCGTCGCCGAGCTGATCCGCGACGGCCGCGCGTTCGCCCGCATCGAGGACGGCCGCGTCGTGTTCAAGGCCGAGATCGGCGCCGTGACCCCGCGGGCCTGCCAGGTGCAGGGCGTGTGGGTGCCGCCCGACCTTCGCGGGCAGGGCCGGGCCTCCGCCGGGATGGCCGCCGTGGTGCGGGAGGCGCTGCGGGCCGTCGCACCGACCGTGTCACTCTACGTGAACGACTACAACGCGCGGGCGCGGGCGGTGTACCGGCGCGTGGGATTCACGGAAATCGGCTCATTCATGTCGATCTTGTTCTGAAGGTCGTCCGGCTCGGACAATCGTCTTGTCATTGCCTGCCTGGTATGTCCCGATCTATGAATTGGGCTTCAGAGACGGGTACCATCCGGCCGTGGAATTCGCCGGGGCGTTACGGCAGGCCATCCAGGCCAGCGGTCTCACCCTGGAACGAATCAGGCACCGGCTGGGGCGGCGCGGCCTGACGGTCAGCGTGGCCACGCTGAGCTACTGGCAGCGGGGCCGGAGCCGCCCGCGGTCCCGCACCGTCGTCGTCGCCCTGGAAGAGATCTTGCAGGTCCCGCCGGGGACACTGACCGAGCTGCTCGACGATCCCGCGCCCACCGCGACCCCCGTGCGCGGCGGCCTGACCGCCGGTCCGTCCGGGCCCGGCGAGCGCGGCCGTCCCGCGCGCGACCTGTGGCCCGACCCCGACCAGTACGCGAGCCTCATCGGGCAGCTCGACCGGTCGGGCGACCACCGGCTCGAACGGCTCAGCATCCACGACGTCTTCCGGCTGGACGAGGTCAACCGCTCCTGGACGCTGTCGGTGCGCACCGTCCTGCGCGCGGCGGGCGACGACATCGACCGGGTCGTGTGCGTCCACCAGACGAGCGCCGTCAAGCGGCCCAGCGACCTCGGGATGTCCACCGGCAACGCCGCGGGTCCCGGCGACCTCGGCACGGGCACCGGCGAGGTGGTCGAGGTCCCCGAGGTCGCGAGGGTCGGCGGGCTCGGCGGGAACCCCGGGAACTCCGGGAACTCCGGGAACGCCGGCAACATCGCCGACCACGAGCCCGACGGCGCCGCCGGCGTCGACTCGGGTCCCGCGGCCGTCGGCGGGGCGGCCGGGCTCGCGGACGTCCGCTACTGCCGTCCCGGACGCATCCGCGCCGAAGGCGGACTGGTCGCGTTCGAGCTCGTCTTCGACCGCGTCCTGTCGGCGGGCGACACGGCCGTCGTCGAGTACGAGCTCGGCCCCATCGACGAACCCGCCCACGACAGCTACGACCGGCGCTTCTCCCACCCCGTCCACGACTACGTCGCCATCATCCAGTTCGACGGGGAGCGGCTCCCGGCGCGCTGCTACGGCTTCACCGCCGAGAGCTCGCAGTCGCCCCGGCAGCGGCTCGGCGAGCTGTGGATCGGCACGTCCGGCAGCGCGAACATCGCCGTCGGCGCCGTTCGACGCGGCATCGTCGGAATTGAATGGGAGTGGCATTGACGCACAGTGCCAGGTACGGCCCTGTGAACGTGGCCGCGAAACACATGACCGGCAGGTCGGCCGGGGCTACACTCCATGAACCCGGCGTTGCCGCGGGGTGTCCTCCCCGGGTCCAGTCGGGGGAAGAGACGGCAAATGTTGCCTGTTGGCATTGCGCCACAGGGGGCTTACAGTGAGCGCTGAAAGTGCAATTGCAGTTGTCAAGGCCGTTGTGCGGGGGCCGGCCGGAGCTGATCCGGAGGCCGAACAGTGCAGAGTGTCGCAGAAGACGATCTCCTTCAGGTCTTGCAGTACGGGCCGTTCAATGTCGCCCTGCACGCGGCGATCCAGGCCCGCGGCCTGAGCCTCGACTCGCTGCGGCGGCGCCTGGACGAACAGGGCATCGCCGTGAGCCTGTCCACGCTGAGCTACTGGCAGCGCGGCCGTACAAGGCCCGAGCGCGCCGATTCGATGCGCGCCGTCCGCGGCCTTGAGGTCATCCTCGAACTGCCGCGCCATTCCTTGTTGACCCTGCTCAAGCCGACCGCAGAACGCGCCACCGGGCCGTGGCTGCCGGTCGAGGAACTGTGTCCCGAGCCCGGTGTGCGCGACCTGCTCGACGAGATCGGCGATCGCGGCGAGCGGCAGCTCACCGGGCTCAGCATGCACGACCAGTACGTCATCGGACGCCGCCGTGAGCTGCACGAAGTGCGCGTGCGCGCGGTGTTCCAGGCGCAGCAGCGCGGCGTCGACCGCTGGATCGCCGTCTACCACCACCCGCAGGGCGTGCTGCCGTCGTCACGGACCGTCCGCGGCTGCCGGTTCGGCCGCGTCCGGATGGACGAGTCGACCGGCCTCATCGCCGCCGAGCTGCTGTTCGACCGGGCCCTCGGCCGCGGCGAGACCTACCTGCTGGAGTACGGCTTCGGCTTCGACGAGGCGAGCCCGCCGGCGGGCGAGGAGGGGCGCGGGTTCCGCGCGCCGCAGCACGAGTACCTGATCGAGGTCAGGTTCCACCCGGCGGCGCTGCCCGCCCGCTGCTACCGGACCTGGCGCCCCGACGGCCACACCGCGCTCAAGGACTCGGCCGACCTGCGCCTGTCCAGTTACCACAGCGTCCATTTCATCGAGTTCGGCATGGCGGCCGGCTACCACGGCATCCGGTGGGAATGGGATTGAATTCTGTTCGTATTGTTTTCAACCGGATTCGTTTTCCGGTCAGCCGCCGCGCATTCGGTTCAGCGTCATTTGACAAGGAGATCGAGCAGCCGGTCCAGCTCCGCCGCCGGGTCGTCGGTGAGGCCCGCGTGCACCGGTCCCGGCTGGACGATCGTGCTCCGCGGCGCGGTGAGCCAGCGGAACCGGGCGCCCGGCGCCTCCTTCGCGGCCTGGCCCGCCCGTTCACCGCCGCAGCAGACCGCGTCGACGGCCCTGAGCGCGGCGCGCACGCCCTCGACGTTGAGCAGCGGGTCGAGCGCGAGGAGGCGCTGTTCGTCCAGATGGGTGCGGCAGCCGAGATAGTCGCGGGCGCGGCAGTACACCACGACGCCCACGTTCATCGTCTCGCCGCGCTCGACGCGCGGGACGATCCGCAGCGTCGCGTACTCGAACACCGTCGGCTCGGCGGCCGTCCTGATGTTGCTCATCGGACGCCGCCCACCCTGCCGCCCGTGTGCAGGCCGGGCAGCCAGTCGCGCGGCCTGCCGGCGCGGGGCAGCAGGATGTCGACGTAGGCGTCCCGCACCGCCTGCGGGCCGGCGAAACCGGGCTCGCCGTCCAGCCAGCGGTCGGGCACCAGGCCGGTCACCTCGCGCAGCAGCCCCTCGGTGATCTTCGGGGCGAGTTCGGCCTCGGCCGCCGCCAGCTCGGTCGCGTACGGGGCCAGGACGTGGTCGTCCACGTCGTACGGGCCGGAGAACAGCCGGGTCGCGTTCGTCCAGGCGTGGTGGAAGATGAGGCTCGCGCCGTGGTCGATCAGCCACACGTCGCCGTGCCAGACCAGCATGTTCGGGTTGCGCCAGCTGCGGTCCACATTGCCGGTGAACGCGTCGAACCACAGCACCCGGGACGCGAAACCGGGGTCGGGACGCCAGCCGAGCGGGTCGAACCCGAGCGATCCGGGCAGGAAGTCGACGCCGAGGTTCCAGCCGGGGCTCGCCTTCAGCAGGTCCTGGACGTCGGGGTCGGGCTCGTGGCGTCCGATGGCCGGGTCGAGGTCGATGAGCACCTGGTCGGGTACCCGCAGGCCGAGCCTGCGGGCCAGCTCACCGGCGATCACCTCGGCGATCAGCGCCTTGCGGCCCTGCCCGGCGCCGTGGAACTTCATGACGTAGGTCCCGAGGTCGTCGGCCTCGACGACGCCGGGCAGCGAACCGCCCTCGCGCAGCGGCGTCACGTAGCGGATGGCTGTCACGTGTGGCAACACAACGCAACGCTATCGGGTGAACGAGCCTTGGATAATCGAAACCATGGGCGTTGAAATCGTCGATCTGTCGGTGCCGATCGTGACGGGCATGCCGGTCTATCCGGGCGATCCGGAGGTGGAGGTCGCGCCGGCGCTGACGGTCGCCGAGTCGGGGGTGAACGTCCTGCGCCTGCACCTCGGGTCGCACACCGGCACCCATGTCGACGCCCCCTGCCACGTGGACGACGCCCTGCCCCACCTGGACGAACTGCCGCTGACCCGCTTCACCGGCCCGGCCGTGGTGATGGACGCCCGCGGCCTGCCACCCCGGACGCCCATCACCCCCGACCTGCTGCCGCGCGGCCTCGCGCCCGGCATCGTGCTGCTCGTCGCGACGGGCTGGTCGGAGCACTGGGGTGCGGACGCCTACCTCGCCCACCCGTATCTCGCCGCCGAGACAGCGGAGGCGATCATCGCGGCCGGGGTCAGGACCGTCGCCATCGACGCGCTCAGCGTCGACCGCACCCCGCCAGCCGAGTCAGACGGCTCCGACGGCTTCTCGCTCGCCGCGCACCGCGTCCTGTGCCGGGCCGGTGCCGTGATCGGCGAGAACCTCACGGGGCTTGACCGGCTCCTCGACGCGCAGGCCGGGGGCTGCGCGATCCAGGTGTCGCTGTTCCCGATTCCGGTCGCGGGCGCGGACGGGGCGCCCGTCCGCGCCGTCGCGTTCATCGACGATCGAACCGTCCTCCAGCCCCCACCCACCGCCATTCAACGGACGAGCTCCGCTCGACGACCGTTCTGGTTTGAGACCGGCCGGCTGGGCCTGTCAGGTGAGCCATTCGAGCGTGGCGACCGTGAGCGCGGTGATCCCGGTGTCGAGCGTCGGCTGGACGACGGGCGCGAACCTGGGGGAGTGGTTGACGGGGACGTCCCGTTCGACGGTGCCCTGCTCGGCCGCCTTCGCGAACAGCGCCGGGTCGGTGCCGCCGATGCCCCAGTAGGCGAAGGGGGTGCCGAACGCGTCCGGGATCAGGCTGAAGTCCTCGCTGGCGGGCGACACGTCGATGGTGTGGAAGTCGTCGCCGAACCGCGTCCGGAAGGCGTTCGCGAGCCGTCCGGCGACGTCGTCGTCGTTGACGGTCGGCGGGAACACGTTGAACCGCTCGATCTCCGGTTCGCGCGGCGCGCCGGACGCCGCCGCCTCCGCGTTGACGCAGCGCCTCACGGCGTCCAGGACGTGCCGCCGCGTGTCCTCGTCGTAGGTGCGGATGTTGACGAGCATCTCGGCGGTGTCGGGAATGACGTTGGAGCTCGCGCCGGCCTGGATGCTGCCGACCGTCACCACGGCCGGGGTCGTCGCCGGCAGCTCGCGCGACACGATCGTCTGGAGCCGCACGACGCACATCGCCGCCATCACGACGGGGTCGACGGTCGCGTGCGGCATGGACCCGTGCCCCCCGCGCCCGTGGAGGGTGACGCGCAGGCTGTCGGCGGCGGAGAACATGGGGCCCGGCCGCACGCCGACGTACCCGGCCGGATACGACAGGACGTGCTGCGCGAACGCCACGTCCGGGCGCGGGATCCTGCCCGCCAGGTCGTCGTCGACCATGGCCGCCGCACCGGCCGAGATCTCCTCCGAGGGCTGGAACAGCGGGATGATCGTGCCCTGCCACGCGTCCTTCGCCTGCGCCATGAGCTGGGCGAATCCGAGCATGCAGGTGATGTGGACGTCGTGCCCGCAGGCATGCATCACCGGCTGCTGCCGTCCGCTGGCGTCGGTGGTCGTCGCCGTCGAGGCGTAGGGGAGGCCGGTGTCCTCCTTGACGGGCAGGGCGTCCAGGTCGGCCCGGAGAAGCACCGTGGGCCCCTCGCCGTTGGACAGGACGCCCACGACGCCCGTCCCGCCGATCCCGTCGATGACGCCGTAGCCGTACTCGCGCAGCCGCTCCGCCACCAGCGCGGCCGTCCGGTGCTCGGCGAGGCTGAGTTCCGGATGCGCGTGGAGGTGCTTGTAGAGGTCCTCCAGGTGCGGGCGGACGTCGTCCAGCCCCGCGAGAACGGTGTCGGCGGCGGACATGCTCATGGCACTCCCTTTCTCATGGGCCTTTCCGGCCTTCGTACGAGATCAACCCTTTCACCACGCGTGTTCCTCCCCGCGCCCGCCCGCCCGCATACTGGTGCGTGGCCGGCAGGAAGGCCGACGGGAAGGACGGGCGCGGTGCGGGTTTCGTGGGCGACGGAGCAGGGGGCCGCCGAGCGGGGCAACGAGGACTTCGTCGCCGCCGCGTCCGGGGCCGTGGTGGTGCTCGACGGGTGCGGGCTGCCGCTCGGCACCGACCTCGGGTGCGTCCACGGGACGGCCTGGTACGCGCGCTCGCTCGGCACCCGGCTGCTGGCGCGGATGCTGGACGGGCTCGGCC
>JBOHBY010001185.1:0-7926 GCA_050698635.1 Spirillospora sp. | reverse complement strand
GCTCGGCGCCGCGCAGGACGTACGGGACGCCCACCGCCGCCAGGGCCGCCTCGTAGGTCTGGGACTGCGCGTTGATCCGGTACAGGATCGCGATCTCGCGCGCGGGGACGCCCTCGTCGATGAGCTTGCGGGCCCGGCGGGCCGTGTCGTCGGCCTCGGCGACCTCGTCGTCGTACTCGTTGAACATCGGCTCGGGGCCGGGCTCTCGCTGCGCGAGCAGCTCCAGCCGGTGCCGTTCGCCCTTGGCCTGCCCGATCACCCCGTTGGCGAGCCGGACGACCTGCGGCGTCGATCGGTAGTCGCGGACGAGCCTGACGACCTTGGCGTCCGGATGCTCGCGGGTGAAGTCGAGCAGATGCGAGGGGGACGCGCCGGTGAAGGAGTAGATCGTCTGGTTCGGGTCGCCGACGACGCACAGGTCGTCACGGTCGCCGAGCCAGGTGTCGAGCAGCATCTTCTGCAGGGGGTTGACGTCCTGGAACTCGTCCACGACGAAGTGCCGGTACTGCTCGCGGACCTGGTTGGCGACCTCCCGGTGCTCGGTGAGGACGGCCGCGGTCAGCTCCAGCATCCCCTCGAAGTCGAGCAGGTTGCGTTCGCGTCTGAGCTGCTCGTACATCGCGTAGACGCGGGCGACGTCGACGACCTCGGCGGACGGGCGGCGGCCCGCCTTGACGACCGCGGCCGGGTAGTCCTCGGGGCGGTGCTGGGTGACCTTCGCCCATTCGATCTCGCCCGCGACGTCGCGCAGTTCCGTCCGCCCGAGGGTGAGGCGGCACGCCCGCGCCGCGTCCGCCACCAGCGTGATCTTCGAGTCGATGATCTTGGGTGGTTCGCCGCCGACGACCCGGGGCCAGAAGTAGGTGAGCTGGCGCAACGCCGCCGCGTGGAACGTCCGCGCCTGGACGCCGGGCGCGCCGAGCTGCCGGAGCCGGCTGCGCAGCTCGCCCGCCGCCCGCGTGGTGAACGTCACGGCGAGCACCCGCTGCGGGGACACGACGCCGGTCAGCGTGGCGTACGCGATGCGGTGCGTGATGGCCCTGGTCTTGCCCGTCCCGGCGCCCGCGAGCACGCACACCGGGCCCTGCACCGCCTCGGCGACCGCCCGCTGTTCGGGGTCGAGTCCCTCCAGCACCGCCTCAGTCGACATCCCCCCATACTCGCAGCCCGTCCCACCCGTAACGCCAGAACCTCCACCTGTGGACAACCAGATTTCCCCCTGTGGACAAGCGGAATGCGGAGCGCCCGCCTACTGTTCTCCGGTAGGCGGATCGGACGACCGAAGAGGGAGAAGACGCAGCGATGGCGACGCCGACGAGCGACCTGGCCAAGGACCCGACCGGCCAGCTCACCATGTACACGACGACCTGGTGCAGTTTCTGCCGGCGGCTCAAGAGCCAGCTCGCCCGGGACGGGATCGAGATGGTGGAGGTCGACATCGAGCGCGACCCCGCCGCCGCGGATTTCGTCATGAGCGTCAACGGCGGAAACCAGACCGTCCCGACGGTGGTGTATCCCGACGGCACGGCCGCCACGAACCCGAGCGCCAAGGAAGTGAAGCGGCGGCTGGCGGAGATCGCGAAGGCGTACTAGGCCTTTCCGTCGGGGTCGCTCCCGGGGGTCGTCGCTCCCGGGGGGTGCGCCCTCAGAACGGGGGCATGTGCGGGAGTTCACCGCCGTACCAGCGCATGATGAGCTGGGCGGCGATGGACAGCGGGCCGGGGGCGACGAGGTCGCCGGTGTCGATGGCGGCGCGGAGTTCGTCGCGGGTGTACCAGGCGGCGTCCAGGATCTCCTCCGGGTCGGGGCGCAGCGGAAGGTCACCGTCGGTCTTCGCGGTGAAGCCGAGCATGAGGCTCTGCGGCAGCGGCCACGGCTGGCTGCCGAGGTAGCGGACGTCCCGGACAGGCAGCCCGACCTCCTCGTTCACCTCCCGCGCGACGGCCTGTTCCAGCGATTCGCCCGGTTCGACGAAGCCCGCGAGGATCGAGCGGCGGTCGGGGGGCCACTGCGGGCCGCGGGCGAGCAGGATCCGGTCGGCGTCGTCGGTCACCAGCATGATCACGGCGGGGTCGACGCGCGGGAAGTGCTGCGAGCCGTCCTCGGGGCAGACGCGGACGTGCCCGGCGGACTCCAGCCGGGTCTCGGCGCCACAGCGCGGGCAGTGCCGGTGGGTTCTGTGCCAGTGTTCCAGCGCCACGGCGTGTGTGATCAGGCCGGAGTCACGGCCCCCTAGGAGCGCGCCAACGCGGCGCAATCCTGCGGGTTCCGTGCCCTCGATGGTGGGCAGCGGCCCGGATATGCCGAAGTAGACGGTTCCTGAGTCGTCTTCGCCTAGGAGCCAGCGGTCGCCGTGCGGTGCTTGGTTCGGTGGGACCAGGACGAGCGCCGGGGCCGGTTCGAACGTCACGAGCGACCGGCCGTCCTGGACGACCACTACGCGGGTGTCCGGGTTCGTCCAGGCGGCGTCCAGCCAGGCGTCGTCGCGGCGGTTCAGCGCGACCCTGTCGAGCGTTCCACGCGCGAGCGCGAGCCATTCCAGGGGACCGTCGTTCACCATGCGCCACATCCCCCTGTCACCCGGACACACTCGCAGTAGTCGTCCTGCACGCGCCAGCCCTCCTCCGGCCCCCGTGTTCCTTGTCCGGAACCCGCACCGTTCTAGCGAAGAGCGGTCGCGAGTTCTTCCCAGAGGTACGCGGCGGCTTCGGCGCCCTTGAGAAGCAGTGGGATTTCGACCTTTTCGTTCGGCGCGTGGATGTGGTCGCCGTTCAACCCGACCGCGACGAATATCAGGGGCGCTTCCAGGATGTCGGCCAGGTCGGCCTCAGGGCCGCTGCCGCCTTCGCGCGTGAACAGGACCTGGGTGCCGAACGCCCGTTCCATCGCGCGTCGGGCGGCCTTGACGCCGGCGGAGTCGATCGGCGAGAAGCACGGCCGGACACCGGCGCCCGCTACGCGCACCTCTGCCTCGACACCAGGCGGGACGTGGTCGGCGACCCACGCGTCGAACGCCATCTGGACTTTGCGGGGGTCCTGTCCGGCGACGAGCCTGAACGAGACCTTGGCGTGCGCCTCGCTGGGCACGATGGTCTTGCCGCCTGGGCCGGTGTGCCCGCCCCACATGCCGTTGATCTCGGCGGTGGGGCGCGCCCAGATGCGTTCGAGGGTGGTGTAACCCTTCTCGCCGTGCGCGGCACGGCTGTCGCCCGCGGTGCGCAGCCACTCGTCCTCGTCGAAGGGTAGGCGCGCGAACAGTTCGCGTTCCTCGTCCGTCAGCGGGACGACGTCGTCGTAGAAGCCGGGAAGGGTGACGCAACCGTTGGCATCGTGCAAGGCGGCGATCAGTTCGGCCATCGCCTGGAGGGGGTTGGGCACCGCGCCGCCGAACGAGCCGGAATGCAGGTCGCTCGACGGGCCGCGCAGGGTGACCTCGGCTTCGGTGAGCCCGCGCATGCCGGTGCACATCGACGGGACGTCCGCGGCCCACATGGTCGTGTCGCTGATGACGACGGCGTCGCAGGCGAGCCGGTCCCGATGGGCCCGGAGCAATTCCGCGAAATGCACGGACCCTGATTCCTCCTCGCCCTCGACGAGCAGCTTGATCGTGAGCGGCGGGGCCTGCCGTCCGGACGCGGCGAGCCCCGCGCGGAGCCCGAGCGTGTGGAAGAACATCTGCCCCTTGTCGTCGGACGCGCCGCGCCCGATGAGCCGGTCACCGTCTTCCACGGGGTCGAAGGGGTCGGTGTCCCACTCCTCCAGCGGCTCGACGGGCTGGACGTCGTGGTGCCCGTAGATGACGACCGACGGGGCGTCCGGGTCTTCGGCGGGCCATTCGGCGTACACGGCCGGGAGACCGGGCGTCTCCCAGATCTCGACGGCGGGGAATCCCTGGCCGCGCAGGTAGTCGGCCAGCCATCCGGCCGACCTCCGCACATCCCCGGTGTGCGCCGGGTCTCCGGAGATGGACGGGATCGCCAGCCACTCCTTGAGATCGGCGACGAACCGGTCCCTGCCGGCCTGGATGTACGCCACTACGTCGTTCACCTGCATGCCCCTTCGCATGTCGTACGTTCGGGCAGAGTCGCTTCCAAACGGGGTTCCCGATCGCGCCGTATGGTTCCGGGCTTTCAGGAGACGAGAAACTCACAGTAAAGGATCTCGTTGCCCGCGTCGTGGAGCGGCTGCCCGGGTCGTGGAACGGGTGTGCGCGCCCAGCCTCCTAGCCGGCGGTGGCGTTCAGGAGCATCAGCTCTGTGCGGAGGTTGTTGCGCGCGTGTTGCTCGTAGCGTTCGTGGGCTGTCGGCGTGTGGAAGAGCTTCGGAAGCGCCAGTAGACCGGTGAGGATTTCGGCCCGTCCGGCCCTGAAGACCTCTTCGGGGACGAACGCGTACTCCTCGCGGACGGCGGCGGTGTAGGCGGCGTACTGGGCCGGGTCTGAGCCGAGGATGGCGAGGTCTGCGTCGCACAACACCTGGCCGTCGCGGTCACCGTCCTCTGGCGCGTGCGTGGCGGTCAACTCGACGAGGCGGACGACCTGGTCGACGTCAGGCGCCGGGAGGTCGGTGTCGGCGAGCATGCGGGCGGCGAGGCGGGCGCTGCGCTCCTCGTTGTCGGCGCGTTCGGGATCGTAGACGGCGTCGTGGAACCAGGCGGCGACGCGGACGACATCGGGGGCGGCGGCGTCCCCGGCGAACTCGTCCACAAGGTCGAGGACGGCGGTGAGATGCTCGCGAGTGTGGTAGCGACGATGCGCCTCGCCGTAGCGGGCGTCCAGCTCCGTCCCGATGTGTCTGGTGTGCGGTCCGGCGAGCGCGACCCACCGGTCGACAAGATCCATGGCCCCATCCTGGCGGATCGGCCCACGGGCGGGACACGCGATCTCACCGTCCTTGCCCCTGCGGACCTGCCCCGCCACTATTGTTCTGCTGGTTAGGCAAGCCTTACCTCACTGACCGCGTAGGCGCACCGCACTGGAAAGGCCGATTCGTGGCCGTCTCTGTCTACCTGGTCGCCGGGAAAGCGACCGACTCGGTGATGCACGGTTTCCTGCCCGCCGCCGCGCGCCTGGGCGTGGACGTGACGCTCCTCACCGACCGTCCGTCCGTCTATGCCGAAACCCACGACGGACCGATCGTCCAATGCGACGTCACCGATTTCCGCGAGATCGTCGTCGCGGTGAGTGGTGAGCCCTCCGCCGTCTTCTCCAACAGCGATTTCTTGCAGGCTCCTACCGCGCTGGCCGCCGCCTACTTTGGGCTTCCGGCCAAGGACTGGCGCGCGGCGACCCGCGCCAAGAACAAAGCCCTCATGCGCCGCCATCTGGCGTCCGTGGACCCGGTCTTCTCGGCCGACGCCCACCGCGTACCCGTTGACGCGCCGTATCCGCTCGTCGTCAAGCCACGTGAAGGCGTCGCCAGCGAGGACGTGTTCCTCGTCCAGGACGCTCTGGAACTGGCCAAGCGCGTCGACGAAATCGTGGCGCGCCGGGACGATCCGCTGGTGGCCGAGGAATACCTTCCAGGCCGTGTCCACACGCTCGAAACGCTTGGTGACGGACGGGAACTGCGCGTCCTCGGCTCATTCCGGACGACGCTCTCCCCGCCACCGTTCTTCGTCGAAGAGCGCCTTGAGTGGACTGGCCCGCCGCCGGAAACACCGCAGATCCTTGAACAGCTCGACGCACTCGGCATCGGTTTCGGGGCGTGTCATACGGAGTTCGTCGTCCACGAGGGACGCGCGCGCATCATCGAGGTCAACTACAGGCTGATCGGCGACCACTGTGACTTCCTCTTGGCCGACCTCCTGGGCGTGCCGCTTTTCGAGCAGATATTGACCGTCCACCTGGGTGGAGGGCTTGCCGACCGGCAGGGCACCAAGCAGGGGCACGCCATCGCCGAGCCGGTCATCGCCGACCGCCCCGGCACACTGACGGCCGCCCCCGGCTCACTACAGGTGGACGACGGCCCAGTACGACTCTCCTACCGCCCTCAGCGCGCGGTGGGAGAGACCGTCGCGCTTACCCGTACCAACCGCGACTACCTGGGCACCATCCGCGCCATAGGCCCGGCCCCGGACGAGGTGAACGCCGCCTTGAAGCGCTTCCGTGCCGCCCACGACTGGACGATCACGTGACCGGCCGTGACCCGGAGAGCTCGTTGGCGGCACGGGTCCTGGACGCGCTTCTACGCGAGAACTACGCAGGCCTACGCCGTTTCATCGAACAGACCACTCTGCGCCTTCCGCATCGTGCTGTGCGCCTATTGCGAGCACGGCCCGCGTTCCTGTCCGAACTCGTCGTGGACCCGGCGCAGGACCTCAGGCTTAGCGACGTGTTCACCACCGTCCACGCTCTGGCGGACCCGCGCGACGACACCGCGGCGTTCGAGCGGGAGTGCCTGGACGCGCTCGCGACGATCAAGCTCGATCTCGACGCGCGGCCGGCGGTCCACCGGCGCCTGGCGCGCATCCCGGACGAGCTGCGCACCGGCCCAGGGACGTTCTACGAGACGCTCGCCGCCTACAACGACCATCCGGTACATCCGACCGGCCGGAGCCGCGCCGGGCTGTCCATGGCCGATCTGAGCCGCTACGCGCCCGAATTCGCGCCGTCGTTCCCGCTGCGCTGGGCGGCGGTGCGGAATCCGCTGCTCGCCGGGACGCCGCCCCGCTGGTGGCCGGGCCCGTCGGACGTCGGCCTCACGCGGGACGACGGGGCGCTGTTCCCCGTCCATCCGCTGGCGGTCCGGCAGGTGCGCGAGCATCCGGGCGCGACCCTCGCCCCGGACCCCTACCTCCAGGTCACCCCCACCCTCTCGATGCGGACCGTGGCCGCCGCGCCGCTCGACCACCTGAAGTTGCCGCTGCCGACCGCCACGCTCGGACTCCGCAACCGCCGCACGATCATGCCCGGCACGCTCCCGGACGGTGCGCTCGTCGAACGCCTCCTACGGAATGTCCTACGGAGAGAACCAGCGCTCCCCGTTCTCCTCGCCGACGAGCAGACGTACGGCCACGCGCAGGACCCTCTGCTCGGGTATCTCGTACGGCGCTTCCCACCGGAAACCGCACGCGCGCACATCGTGCCCATAGCGGCATTGGTGGCGGAGGCTCCCGACAATGGTTATGTGGTCGAAGGCTGGGATATCCAGCCCCTCTTCGACGCCTACCTGTCGGCGCTGTTCTCCTGGAACGTCACGCTGTTCCGGTATGGCATCGCGCTGGAGGCGCATCAGCAGAACGTGGCGCTGGTCTTGGACGACGCCCCACTCCGCCTACTGGTCAAGGACAACGACGGTGCGCTCATCAACGCGTCCAGGCTTCGCGAGCGCCTCACCCCGTCCCCCGGCTCCGACCCGCGCGACCTCATCGACCGCCGCATGACGACCAGCGACGACGAGGCCCTCGCCCGCGTCTTCGTCACCATCACGCTCCACTTGTGCGCGGCGGCCCCGGCGCTCGGCCTGGCCGAACGTGGCCTGCTCCCCTGGCGCACGGGTCTCGCGCTGATCCGCGAGCGTCTGGACGACGCGCTCGGCCCTGGCGACGCCTTCCTGCGCTCCCGCACGCTGGACGCCGGCTCACTGCCGGGCAAGGCCATGGTCACCGCCGGAACCCTCGTCGACAAGGCCAGGACAGGCGCGGCCGACATCAACAAGCACTACGGCCCACCGGGACCCAACTATCTACTGGACGCGACGTGCCCATCGCCCAACCCGAATCCGGAACCGCGGCGGTCTCCGCCGACGACGCCACCTCCACCGCGCTGCTCAACTGCCTGATCCGGGAGGTGTGCGCCCCAGAACAGCAGGTCTGGCCGGACGGCGCCCATCTCCTCGCGCGCCTGCCGCGCGCGGGCGTCGTGCTGCGCACGGGCCTCGCCCGTCCGCCGGTGGGCGCCACCTACCGCTTGGCGCCGCCGTACGA